>JBBDQU010000080.1 GCA_040905865.1 Alphaproteobacteria bacterium | reverse complement strand
GGCATCCCCGGCGGCGAACGGCATTGGCTCAGGGAGGAAAAGCCAGACCGCTTACGCCATAGCGCGCGGTGAACGCTTCGATGACCGGATTCGAGTCCGTCAGCAGGAACAGCCGTAGCCCGGGAACCTGCGCCAGATACCGGTCCACCAGCACCGGAATGCCCCTGTTGGTTTCGTGTACGGTGGTGTCCTCGGAACCCTTGTCCACGTTTCGCACATGCACGCCCAGGACCGGCCGCTGCGTAAAGTTTTCCGCAATGAAGCCCTCGACCCGCGCCCGGATGTCCCGCGCCGGCACCAGGTATTTTTCATACAGCAGGCGGATGGCGTCCATCGGCGATGCGCCATGCAGCCAGTGATCCGCCCGCAGCCAGGGAAGCAGTTCAAGAACCTGGGTGAAGAAATCCGATACGACAATCCGTTCGGGCCGGTTCAGCAGATACAGCCCTGAAAAACGGGAATAGGAACCGTCCCAGATATTCAGCCCCACCGCGTCGAGATTGTCCCGCCGGTATTTTGCCGGATAGATATCCCCCTCCTCCGCCGCAAGTTCCGCCAGGTTCAGGGGCGCGATGGGGTCAAACAGCGTGCCGAAAGCCTCCTCCGTTCCCGCATCGATGTAGTAACTGTTCTGGCCCCAGTGAACGATCGGCGTGCGGTTGGACATTTCCGCCAGAAGCAGCGACGCCAGGACGTGCTCCACGTCGGACCAGAACCCGTAGCCCCAGCATTTGATCAGCAGCCAGCCTGTGCGGCGCGGCGGAATTGGCGTTTGCTCTATCGCGTCCCGAATGCGGCGCAATTCCCGGTCGAATTCCGGACCCGGCGCGCGCTCCGCCGCCATACGCGCCGCCTGCGACAGCCAGTAACGGCCGATATCCACCTCGCCGATCCGTCGCGCCGTTTCGGCCAGCAGCAGCGGCGACCAGGCAAAATCGGGAAGCGCTTCCATCATGTGGCGGCACAACAGGTCGGCCCGCCCCAGATTGCCTTTCTCGAGAGCCTGCTGAACGACGCGGACGGCTTCGGGAACACTCATGGCGGTCCCTGGAATATTTCCTGCTCTTCAGGTTCGTACACCACGATACGGCTGCCGGGGCTGCCGATTTCGATGGATACATGGGTGAGGGCGCTGAGTCGCCGGCGCACCGCTACGTGTTTTTCCGGGGCCACGAACAGCAGCAGGAAACCGCCGCCGCCCGCGCCCAGCAGCTTGCCGCCGATGGCGCCGGCTTCCAGCGCGGCGTCGTATATCTCGTCGATGGCCTTTGTCGTGACCCTGTCCGACATTTCCTTCTTCAGGCGCCAGGCCTCGTTCAGCAATTCGCCGATTTCAGTGATATCGCCGTTACGGTTCTGCAGGATCTGCGTGCCTTCGTCGACCATCGCGCCCAGCGCCCGCAACTGGGTTTTCCGCTTATCGACATTGGCGATTTTTTCCTGCTCGATCTCCGCCGCAATGCGCGAAAACCCCGTGAAAAACAGCATCATATGACTGTTCAGCAGCTTGCGCCGGTCCGGTTCGACCACGATCGGATGCACATCGAAGCTGCCGTCCTGCGAAAAACTGATCCGGCTCAGCCCGCCATGAGCCGCCCAGATCTGGTCCTGCGAGCCGACGGCTTCGCCGATGACTTCCTGCTCGATCCGGATTGCTTCCTGCGCCAGCGCCCTGGCCGATATCATGCGCCCGCGATAGGCGCTGAGAACGTGCAGCAGACCCACGGTGAAGGATGAACTGGAACCGAGCCCGGAGCGCGCCGGCAGGTCGCCGTCATGGTGAATTTCAAGACCTTCGTCGATTGCCATTTCGCTCATGACCGCGCGCACCGAGGGGTGCTGGATCTCGGATATCTTCTGCGCGAGTTCGATGCGCGAATAGACCACCCGGTGCTTGTGCTCGAAGAACGGCGGCAGGGTGCGTACGGTCAGGTAACAGTATTTGTTGATCGTCGTCCCCAGGACCGCGCCGCCATGGTTCAGGTACCAGGCGGGAAAATCCGTGCCCCCGCCAAAAAGCGAAACCCGGAACGGCGTCCTGCAGATAATCACGGCGTAACCCTCCCTCGCGCGGCGTCCAGATACGGCGACAGTATGGCCGCGGCGGCGGCAAGGCTCTCCGGCGTACCGATATCGTGGAATGTCCCCGCCGTCGCATAACCGCGGATCGTTCCCGGGGCCGCCGCCGCGAATATGTCGCGTTCAAGCGACGACGCCGCCTGCATCGCCGGATCGGCCAGGAAGGCGCGGCTGAACAGATACACGCCGGCATTGATGAAGCCGGCTCCGGATTCGGCGGGATCCTTCTCCGCGAAACGGGCGATCCATCCGCTGTCGTTCAGAACCACGCGTCCATAACGCGAACAGTCCGGCATTTCGACGCACATGACCGATGCCGCCGCTTCTTCGGCCTGGAAGTCGTTCAGGAACGCCGTCAGGTCGCCATCGATGAAGGAATCGCCGTTCATGACCATGACCGGATCGCCCTGCAGCACGGGCGCCGCATACCGCAGGGCGCCTGCCGTACCGGCCGGTTCAGGTTCCCGGACCGTTGCGATACGCAGTCCCGCCTGGGGATGCTCCGCCAGCCAGGCCTCGACCAGCCCCGCCAGATGTCCAAGGCAGAAAACGACACGCCGCGCGCCGAAGCGCCGCAGCCAGCTCAGCAGAAACACGATATACGGCTGCCCGCGCACCGGCGCCAGGATTTTGGGCGTCCCGTCCAGCACCCCGGCCAAACGCGTCCCCAGCCCGCCCGCCAGTACGACAATATCGATTTTCGACAGTCCTTCAGACATTGCTGTATCGGCTGTCATTCAGCATGACATAGCCCTTGATCAGTTCCCGTATCCCTTCGTCGAGCGAATAGGCCGGCTTGAATCCGGTCGCCTCGATCTTCGCGTTGGAGACAATGTAGTCGCGTTTATCCGGGTCTTCGCCGACAGGGGCCTCCAGCGCGACAAAATTCGGCAGATGCTGGCGGATTACGGAACACAGTTCCGCCTTGGACAGGTTCGCATCCGACAGCCCGACATTATAGGGCTCGCTCTTCATCGAATCGAAGTTCGCAATACCATGCAGAAAGGCCCGGGCGACATCGCGCACATGGATGAAGTTGCGTTTGAAATGCGCCTCGAACAGTACGATCGTCCGGTCGTTCACCGCGCGGTAGACGAAGTCATTGACCAGCAGGTCCAGCCGCATCCGGGGCGACATGCCGAACACCGTCGCCAGCCGGAAACTGATCGCGTTTTCGCGCGACAGTGCCGCGGCCTCCGCCTCGACCTTGGTCCGGCCATAGAGGGAAATCGGCCGCATCGGCGTTTCCTCGGTGCAGAATTTCCCGGCCTCCCCGACCCCGTATCCGCTATTGGTGATCGGCGTCAGCATCCACTGATCCGGCGACATCGTATCGACGATCATGCGGATGGCGTCCCGGTTGATCGTCTCCGCGCCCACCGCGTCGCGCGCACAGAGCGGCGCACCGACCAGCGCGGCCAAGGGAATGACAATGTCATGCTTCGCCAGCAGCGGCGCCATGAGCCGCGCATCGCGAGTATCGCCACGATAGATCTCCAGCTTCGGGTCGGCGCAGACATGGTTCAGCGAATCCTGCTGAAACATGAAACTGTCCAGCACGGATACCCTGTACCCTTCCGCCAGCAGCATCGGCACCAGGGTGGAACCGAGATAGCCCGCGCCGCCGGTGACAAGAATGGATGGTTTTTCACTCATGGCCTGTCCTATCTGCAAACCCGGTCCAGCACATCGCGCACCCGCTCGATCTGCGGTGTCAGATCGAAAGGATGATTGCCGACGAAAAACCCGTAATCATGGGCGATGTTCGCCCGGTCGATGCCGGCGGTGATCTCGTATTCGAAATGGCGGATCGCATCGTGGCGGGGAAAGCAGCCGCCGGTGATGATACGATAGCCGATATCCGCGTCCCGCAACGCGGCAAACACCGCTTCGCGGTCGAAATTGCGTTCCGGTTTGAGGATGATGGGAAAGCAGAAACTGGAGCTCCTGCCGTTCTCGCGCTGGATGACAAAGCGTTCGTCGCCGCCGAACAGGTCCTGGAACAGTTTGAGGTTCCTGCGCCGCGCCGCCGTCATGGCCGGCAGTTTGCGCAATTGCTCAATGCCGATCGCGCCGGACATTTCCATCGGCCGCAGATTATACCCCGGCAGGATAAACCGGTAGGCTTCGAAGAAGTCATCGTCGCGGGCCTGGTATATTTCGCTTCCGGCAGGCACGTCGCGGGTCCAGCCATGGGCGCGCAGGCTGCGCATCAGGTGGCACAGTTCCGTGTCATCCGTGACAACCATGCCGCCTTCCATCGTGGCGATATGGTGCGAGAAGAAAAAGCTGTGCGTTCCCATGTCGCCAAAACTGCCGGCCTTGCGGCCATTCAGTTCCGCATCCAGCGACTCGCAATTATCCTCAAGGAAATACAGGCCGTTCGCATCGGCGAAATCGCGCATCACGTCCAGCGCCGCCGGATTACCCAGAATGCTGACCGCCATGATCATGCGGGTCCGGTCGCTCAGCGCCGCGTCGAGCTGCGTGCAGTCGGCGTTCAGCGTATCGAGTTCGATATCGACGAATTTCAGTCTCAGCCCGTATTGCTGCAACGGATGGTAACTCGTGCTCCAGGACAGCGCCGGCACGATCACCTCGTCGCCCGCCCGCAGGGGCCGGTCTTTCCTGAAGAACAGGCTCGCCACCGCCACGAGATTGGCCGACGAACCGGAATTGACCATCACGCCGTGCCGGCATCCCAGATAATCGGCGAAGGATTGCTCGAATTCCGCGACTTTCGGACCCATCGTAAAGCGGTCGGCCGCGACACAGGCGGCGATTGCGGCCCGTTCCTCGTCGCCCCAGTTGGATACCGCCAGTTCGTAAAACACGGTCTAGAACGGCCCCCGAAACTGCGTCTGATGGGCCAGCCTGGCATGCTCCGGATCGGGTTGCCATGCCGCCATGTCGGGACGCACCATTTCATTCGCCTTCATCGCAATGGTTACCGGGTTCGGGTAGAACGCCTCCTCCAGGACCGGTGTGGTCGGACAGGTTACCGGTGCATAGCCCATCCGCCGGGCCATGACCGGCCGGCTCGCGCGTTCCACCACGCCGGCCACGATTTCCGCGCTCGCACCGCAATTCGTCCAGGCATTGTCCACCACCAGCAAGCGTCCGGTCCGCCCGGCGGATGCCGTGATCGTTTCGATATCCAGCGGCACGAGTGAGACGGGATCGATAACCTCCGCCTCGATCCCCGCCTCGACCAGCAGTTCCGCCGCCCTCAGGCATTCCACCAGCATGTTCGATACGCCCACGATGGTCACCGCATCGCCCTGGCGCACGGTCCGGGCCTGTCCAAATGGAACCGTATAACTTTCTTCCGGTACACACGCTTCGGTGGAATACAGCAGTCGGTGCTCTACGAAGATCACCGGATTGTTGTCGCGTACCGCGGTCGCCAGGCAGCCCTTGACGTCATAGGCATTCGATGGCGCCACGACCTTCAGCCCCGGCACATGCATCAGCATCGAATACAGGCCCTGGCTGTGCTGGGCCCCCTGGCCCCAGGACTTGCCGATCATGCAGCGCACCACCATCGGCACGGATACCTGGCCGCCATACATGTAGTGGCTTTTCGCCGCCATGTTGACCAGCTGGTTCATGCAGAGCATCAGGAAATCCATCCGGATATGAACATGGATCGGCCGCATTCCGGCCATCGCCGCACCGATGGCGACGCCCGTCATCGCGTCCTCGGACAGGGGCGTGGTAAATACCCGGTCCGGTCCGAACGCTTCAAGAAGACCGCGGGTCGAACCCTGAATGGCCCGATGGTCATCGACATCGAGGCCGAACACGAAGACATTGTCGTCGCGCGCCATCTCCTGCGCCTGCGCTTCGCGCAGGGCATCCACATAGGTGAGTACCCGACCCGGGTCAGTCTGCGTAGACATTGGTGTACAGTTCCTCGCTGGCCGGAAACGGGCTGCTTTCGGCGAAGTCCACCGCATCGGCGATTCGCGTTTCTATTTCGGCATCGACCCGCGCCCGGACGGCCTCGTTCAACTGTTCGCCGAGACGCACCATCTCGTCGCGCGCCTGCCATGCCTCCAGCGCAACCCGGTCCCGATAGCCCGCGTCATAGTCCTCGCCCGGTCCCACATGCTCCCGCCAGCGATAGGTCAGGCATTCCATGAATGCCGGCCCCGCCCCGGTCCGCATCCGCCCGATTACTTCCTGCGTCTTGGCCCGGATGGTGTCGGTGTTGCCGTCGGCAATCCGCGCCGCGGGAATGCCGTAGGTTTCGACACGCTCGCACAACCGGTCCGTCGCCCAGCGCTTTTCAAGCGGCTGGTGGATGGCGAACTGGTTATTTTCACACACGAAGAGGACCGGCAGGCGTTTCAGCGCCGCAAAATTCAGGCATTCGTGAAATACGCCTTCTTCCGTCGCGCCATCGCCAAAGAAGGCGACGACGACACGGGCTTCGCCGCGACGCCGGATCGCCAGGGCGTAGCCCAGAGCCACGGGGATTGTGGTTCCGACCACGGCCGAAGCCCCGAGCACATGATGCGCCATATCGATCAGATGCATGGACCCGGCCTTGCCGCCGGCATTCCCCGCCGCCTTGCCGAACAGTTCCGCGAACATGGCCCGCAGATTACCGCCCCGGGCGATATAGGCCGCGTGACTGCGATAGGTTGCCGATACAAAATCCTCCGGCAACAGGGCGTCGCAGACACCGACCGCGACGGATTCCTGGCCTATGGATAAATGGACCGGACTTTTGATCCGGTCGCTGGGATAGATCCGCGCCAATTCTTCTTCGACCCGACGGATCAGGCGCACGCCGCGATACAGCCGGTTCGCAATATTGGATGCTGTGTTGGAAAATATCGCCATTCTGTTTCGGGTGTCTGGTTGACGGCGCCCTTGCGCCGAAACCGTTCCCGCTTCCTTACCGGGTTACTGGATTTCCAGACCTTCGGCGCGTAGCCGCACCGCAAGCTCAAATCCGCCACAATGCCGAATCGCCTTTCGGTTTTACGAAATGCCTGCACCATCCTTCGCTCTTGGCCTGATGCCCGGAATCGTGCCACGACTATAGTGAATACAAGGTAAACGAGGCTGCAAGTTAGTAAAGTTGAATGAATGCAACCGTATCAGCGCCCGGTACACAATATCTGTAATTCACAATATTCAGCAAAGGCAAATGATTGTCCCTTTTCGCTACAGATTTCGTCGGGAGTTCATTAACCCGTTCGTTTAATGGCTTTTTACCGGCAGGGCAGGAATTCGTTTGACGGAAGCCGCAATGATCGCCCGCCAGACCGATAGCAACCCGATGGCCGAAAACCTGTGACCGACGCGTCTGGAAAATACGCCGACCCTGCTGAATGGGCTTTTCGCAAGGGGCGATCCGGCGCCGGTCAGCGAACGATTCGCCATGGATCGCCTGTTTCGGACGCATGGGGCATCGTGGAGACAACCGGTCGATGACGCCGCAATCCGCGATAGCCGGATATTTCGAGCAGGGCGATTATCATCGCGTGGCGGTGCAGGGCGCGGACAGCGACTGGCGAACCCATGCGGCGCGGGGGATGTGCGGGGACACCCTCCCCGCCCTGGCGCGGCTGCCCGGCTTCGATTCACCCGACGCCCGCTTCTACGAGGGCGTCATTCGCTGGATCGACGGCGACGAATCGGCGGCGATTCGCGTGCTGGCGCCGCTGGACAACGCCCACGCAGACAATCTGTTAAGGCTGATCCGCAAGCCGCGTATCTCGATCCTCTCGCAACTGTCGTGGTACCGGTCGACAACCGGTCCGCACAATGTCCTGCGGGCCGGCGAACAGGACCCGAAATTCGACATCCGTAATATCAGCTTCGCGCCGGGTGACCTGCCCAATCGTCCGGACGCCGATATACATGACTATTATGACGCCGCCAGTCCCCCCGACCTGTATCTGTCGGAAATGATCGAATGGCATGTCGTTCCGCCGAATATCCAGGAACTGCCCTGCCCGCTCATCGGCCAGACGGCGGACTACGATATTCACATCCAGACGCTGTATCCGTGGCTGCGGGCGTTCGATGAAATCGTCGTGACGGATTCGACGGAATATGCGGATCTGCGCGGACTGGTCGACGTTCCGGTAACAACTTTCTCGAAGCCCTATTCGCTGCCGCTGGACCTGCCCGCCCCCATAGTGCGCGAAAAGGATCTCGATCTCGTCATCACGGGCTCGCTGTACAACAGCTTTTATCCCGACAAGGCCGACATGTTGCGGCAGATCCTGTCGTCCGAAGATATCCGGCCGTTTTTTTATAACGGTTTCTTCCCGGCTGATGTCTATTATCAGGTCCTGGCGCGCAGCAAACTGACTGTCGCCCTGACCCGGCATCCTGGCGCCACGCCAACCCGGGGTTTCGAGGCGCTGGCGATGGGAACTGTCCTGCTCGTGCCCGTAGAATCCTGCCTTCGGCTGTTTACCGGCGACCAGGACGGTGTCGTGCCCTTTTCGCTCGCGAATGACGGTTTGCAAAAAGCAATCGGCGCGGTCATGGCCGACTACGAGCGATATGCGGAAGGCGCCCGCCGGGGCGCCGAAATCGTTCGCCGCGAGTTCGATCCCATGCGTGCATCACGCCAGTATCTTCGAATGGCCGTCTTCCTTGCCGCCCGACCGCGCCCACCCCGTATTCCTCTGCCGGAACGGACCGTTCAATCAAGGTCCGTCTCATTCAAGGGATTCCTGCAGGCCAATGGCGAAACCACATACCGGGCGATGCGGGACCGGCGACTTCAGGAATGGCAGGCGAAGCCCCTGAGCGAACATACGCTAGCATCGCTGACACTCCCGGCCCGCGAACTGCTGCTGGAATATGAATTTCGCTCCCTGATGCAGGGCGGGGGCGACGCCCGGCCATTGGTGACGATGGCGCTGGAAATTTACCGGAAGGCTTTCGAGCGGTTTCCGTTATCCCTCGCGCTACGATTCAATTTTATCCGTGCGGCATTTCATTTCGGCAGCAATTCCGATATCGAACAGGCGCTCGGCATTCTCAAGGGTACCCTGAACGTCCCACCGGGCGCACTGGCGCTGAACCCGCTCGACGATATTCTGACATGGGATTACTGCCCGGATTTCTTCAATTACCGGACCTATCTGCAAATTACCACCGAGTCCCTGCGGGACAGGACCAACCGGCAGAACGAACTCAAGGCGCTGATCCGCGCCAGCCTGCATTACTATTACGGCCGGATGTCGGGGGAGCAGGGACATTTCGACAGGGCCGTGGCGCTGGACCGGGATTTTCCAGCCTACCGCCTGTGGCAGGCGAAGGAACTGGATCGGCGCGGCGATGCGGACTCCGCCAAAGCCGCGATTCCGATCCTGACCGACGTCGTCCGCGAAATCCTGTTCACGCCCGAGGCATGGTCTCTTCTGCAGTCGCTGAAAGCAGAGCACAGCCTGGATATTCCCGCCGAGGCTTCGCTGCATCGGCTGGTCGATCGCATGGAACGGCGCACGCTCATCGACGAGGCTTATCTCGCGATTCGGTACGGCCGTTATTTCCGCGCGCAGCGCCTCGCGCTTGCCCGCAATACCGGGTATGAAATCCGCAAATCGCCGGACACGCCGGGTCATCCGCAGCTTTCGATCCTGCTCGCGGATACCAACGGGTCGCGCTACGCCGGATTGATGGCAGGTCTCGCCCGGCAGACGCTGGATCGCACGGCATTCGAGATCATCTGCTGCGACGTATTCGACCGGAGCACGCCGCATATGATCGCCGGCGCCGATACCGTGCTGGTCTTCGGCCAGAGCGAATATCTCTACAATCGCAACGTCGGCTTCAATACCGCGCTCGCGCAGGCGCGCGGACGGCATGTCATTTTTTTCAACGGCGATGCCGACCTGCCGGAAACGGCGTTGCACGACTGGCTCGGCCAGATCGGTGCCGCTGGCAATTGCCAAACCGTCTTCGTCAACCGGCATGCCGGCCCTGCGGACAGTCGCTCGATCCACACGGTACTGCTGCGACGCCAGGCGGCCATCATGGCCGGCGGGCTCGACGAGAGCGCTTATCATGCCGGTGCATATGGCGGCCCCCATGATCTGGTCCAGCGCGCCGGATCGCTGCAATGGCCGCTGGAGAACCTGTCATATCCGGGAACGACGCCGGCAATATCCAAAGACAATTCCGACATGACGCTGACCGGGCTGTTGCGGGACGTGTGGCCGGACAAGTTCACGGCAACGCGAACCGAACCCCTGCGCAAGAATCCGGATATCGCCCGAATGCAAACCGGCGATTCGTTGTGACCTCGCCGGATCTGGAACCGGTATCGACTGACCCGGGTCTGTGGCGGCAGGTCCTGACGGATAGCGCGCGACCGGACGAACCGTTACCGGCGCTATTCCTGGACCGGGATGGCGTGATCGTCGAGGAGGTCAATTACCTGCACCGTATCGACGATATCGAAATTCTTCCTGAAGCCGCCAAAGTCATGGGCGCCTGCAACCAGGCGGGCATCCCCGTCGTGCTGGCTACCAACCAGTCCGGCGTCGGGCGCGGTTGTTACGACTGGGCACAATTCGCCGCCGTCCAGAATGAAATTTGCCGCCGTCTGGCCAAAGCCGGTGGGCGGTTCGACATGGTCCTGGCCTGCGCCTATCACGAAGCAGGCCGGCCGCCACTCGATGTCGCGAACCACGACTGGCGCAAACCCCGGCCCGGCATGCTGCGGGCCGCGGCCCGGACACTCAATCTGGACCTCGACCGTTCCTGGATTGTCGGCGATTCGGCAAGTGATCTGGAAGCGGGCAAAGCCGCCGGCCTCGCGGGCGGCATCCATGTCCTGACGGGACACGGAAGCCGCGACCGCGAAACGGCTCTCGCGCTTGCCGATGCCGGTTTCGAGGTCATCCCCAAAACCGGCATCGGCGGCGCATTCGATATTCTGGCGCGACTATAGCACCTTCGCAGGTTTGAATATCAGGTCGCGTAGCGGGTGAACGCAGTGGTTGTCGCACCGGCATTGCTGTCGGTCACGACATTGACCAGTGCCGGCTTCCCGGCGGCGTTCGCGGCCTTTGCCCGTTCCAGCGCGCCGCGGATATCGTCGGGCGATTCGACGTATTCCCCATGTGCGCCCAGCGCTTCCGCCATCTGGTCATAGCGCTTGTAGCCCAGGTCCCGGCCCGGCTTCTTTTTCTCCGGGTCGGCGGTCCAGCCGCCATTCATGCTGATGACGCAGGTAACGGCGATACCGTGACGGGCCGCCGTGTCAATCTCCATGGCGTTCATGCCAAAGGAACCGTCGCCATGCAGGACCAGGACCTGCTTGTCCGGCGAGGCGATTTTCGCGCCCAGCCCCATGGGCAGGCCGACGCCCATCGTCCCGAAACAGCCGGAATTCATACGGTGCCGCGGCGCAAAGGTCGGAATGGACTGACGGCCGAAATTCAGGATTTCCTGTCCGTCGACAACCAGGATCGAATCCCGGTCGAGGAAGTCACGGATTTCCTTGCAGAGCCGCAGCGGATGGATCGGTTCGGCGCTGTTGGACAGGACCTTCTCCTGCTCCGCCACCTTGCTGGCATTGCTGCCGCCGAGGCGTTCCCGCCAGCTCTGGTAATTGGACGGCGACAGCTTGCCCTTCGCGGCGGCCGTCAGCTGTTCCAGCACGGCCCTGGCGTCGCCGACGATGCCGAGGTCGAGCTTGCGCGGGCTGCTTTCCAGTTCGATGGGATCGACCTCGACCCGCACGATCTTTGCATCCGCGTTAAAGCGCGGCGGCGCGGCGTTCCCAATGACATAATTCATGCGGGTTCCCAGCACGAAGATCAGGTCCGCTTCCCGGAACGCGGCGGACCGCGCCGTCAGGTAGCAGTATTCATGGTCTTCCGGAATAACGCCGCGACTTTGTGGCGTCGTGTAGAACGGAATTCCCACCGTTTCGACAAAATCCTGCATCGCGGCCTCGGCCCCGGACCACTGGATGCCGCTGCCCGAAACGATCACCGGCCGTTCGGCCGCCTGCAGCATCGCAATGACGCTGTCCACATCCGCCTGGCTGGCCTGCGGCCGCGCCCGTTTTGCGGGATCCCAGGGTTCCGGCCATTTGATCGTGTCTTCCTCGACGTTGCGGTACAGCACATCGCCCGGAAAATCGAGATAGACCGGGCCCGGTTTGCCGGACATCGCCGTCTGGAACGCCTTGTTGATGTATTCGGGAATGCGCGCCGGATCGTAGACCCGCTCGGACCATTTGGTGCAGGGCGACATCATCGTGACCTGATCGATTTCCTGGAAACCGCCCTGCCCCGACATGCCATAGGGCGACGAACCGCCCAGGGCGATAACGGGCGTGCAGTCGGCCCAGGCATGGGCGATGCCCGTGACGAGATTGGTGACGCCCGGGCCCGAAGCCGCCATGCAGATACCGGGGCGATTGCGCAGCCGGGCATAGGCATGCGCCATCAGGGCAGCCGCCTGTTCATGGCGCACATCGACGCCACGGATACCCTGCCCCATGGTTTCGCTTTCCGCCGCCATCATGGGGCCGCCCATGATGTAGAAAAAATTATCGACCCCATGCTGCTTCAATGCGCGGGCGATAATCTGCGATCCGTTCAAGGCCATATTTCTTTTTCCTCCGTTAAGACAGCCACGCCAGCAGGACAATCCGGCTGGCGCGCTCGATGATGTTTCAGAATCCGGTCTGAAACGGATACTGCAATTTTCGACGCCCCCATGTCGACCCACCCCTATCCGGCGCCGTTATCGACAGGCGAAAGTGCAGGCCGGCGCTAAGGATCGCGCGCTAAAATTTGCGTCCCGGCATGCCTTGTGGTGCAATTCCGCCGGTCTTTTTTTCATTCGCTTTTGCGGGAACCAGTCATGAGCAGCAACCTCGTCACCTATCGGTCCGCCGACGGAATCGGCACGATAACGATCAACCGGCCGGAAAAACTCAATGCCCTGACGAACGGCATCGTCGCGGAACTGCGCGATATCTTCTTCCGCTTCAACGAAAGCGACGACCGCTGCGCCATCGTTACCGGCGCGGGCAACCGCGCTTTCTCCGTCGGCGCCGACCTGACCGATCCACCCGTCAATCCCGAATTGTGGGAGTGCATGCCCGGCGTCGGTGTCGATGTGGACAAACCTCTCATCGCCGCCGTGTCCGGCTACTGCGTCGGCGGCGCCTATGTGCTGGTGCAGTTCTGCGACATCGCCGTCGCCGATGAAACCGCCGATTTCTTCTATCCCGAAGCGCAGGTCGGGTTCTGCGGCGGGCTGATCGCCGGCTGCGCATCGCGCCTGCCCTACAAGATCGCGATGGAATTCATGCTGTCCGGCAAACATTTCAGCGCCCGGCGCGCCTATGAAGTGGGCATGGTCAACAAGGTCGTGCCGAAGGGAGAGCACATCGCCGGCGCGATGGAGTATGCCGAAATCTTCCGGGACAGCGCTCCGCTGGTCATGGGGGCGCTCAAGCGCTTCGTACGCAACGAAGTCATCGCCCGGGGACCGTCCGAGCAGGCCGCACTGGCCCGGCGCGACCTCCTCGCCATTTCCCGCAGCGAGGATCAGAAGGAAGGCGGCAGGGCCTTCAGGGAAAAGCGTAAACCGGTTTTCAAGGGCCGCTGATTTAGCGGAAGTAAAGAGCCGCGCCAGGTTTCTTCCGTCGCCCCCTGCTTCCTGCTATAAGATACCGAACCGCAACGGGTAATCGTCTGAACAAGACGTTAGAACGTATTGATATGTATCTTCTAATCGATAACTACGACAGCTTCACATACAACCTCTGGCATTTTCTGGGCGAACTGGGAACGGTCTTCGAGGTGCGGCGCAACGATGCGCTGTCTGTCGCGGAAGCGATGGCCATGCAGCCCGAAGGGATCGTGCTGTCGCCCGGCCCCTGCGATCCTGATCGTGCCGGAATCTGCCTCGACCTCGTCCGGGCCGCCGCCGGGAAAATTCCGTTGCTGGGCGTCTGCCTTGGCCACCAGGCGATCGGACAGGCGATGGGCGGCCGGATCGTCCGCGCCCCGGCCTGCATGCACGGCAAGAAAAGCGAAATCCGCCATCAGGGCACCGATGTCTTCAAGGGGCTGCCCAGCCCCTTCACGGCAACGCGATACCATTCGCTGGTCGTCGAGCGGGAATCCCTGCCCGAATGCCTGGAAATCACCGCCGAAGCCGATGACGGGGTCATCATGGGGGTCGCGCATCGCGAACTGCCCCTGTACGGCGTCCAGTTCCACCCCGAAAGCATCGCTTCCCAACATGGCCACCAGTTGCTCGGCAATTTCCTGGACATGACGCGACAGTACAGGGACGCGGCATGACCGGTCCGTCAGAGCGGTTCAAGGCCCTGCTGGGCAAGGTTGCCGGCGGCGAAACCCTTGCCGCGGACGAAGCCCGGCAGGCCTTCGACATCATGATGTCCGGCGACGCCACCCCAGCCCAGATGGGCGGGTTGCTGATGGCGCTGCGGACCCGGGGCGAAACCGTCGAGGAAATTACCGGCGCGGCCACGACGATGCGCGCCAGGGCGGCCCATATCCGCGCGCCGGCAGGCGCCATGGATGTCGTCGGTACGGGGGGCGACCGTTCGGGCACCTACAATATTTCGACCTGCACGGCCCTGGTCGTCGCGGGCTGCGGCGTACCGGTCGCCAAGCACGGCAACCGGGCGGCAACATCGAAATCCGGCGCGGCGGACGTCCTGAGCGCCCTTGGTGTCAATCTCGACGCTGATTTTCCCCTGCTGGAAAAGGCGCTGAACGAGGCCGGCATCTGCTTCATGATGGCCCAGCGCCATCACGGCGCGATGCGCAACGTCATGCCGACCCGGATCGAACTCGGCACGCCGACGATTTTCAACATCCTCGGTCCCCTGTCGAACCCGGCCGACGTGAAACTGCTGCTGGTCGGAACCTATCTGGAAAAATGGGTCGAACCGATGGCCGAAACGCTCGGCGCGCTGGGCGCCGAACGCGCCTGGGTCGTGCATGGTTCGGACGGGCTGGACGAACTGACGACGACCGGTCCGTCCACCATCTGCGAGTATTACAACGGCACGCTTCGCCGCTTCGAACTGTCGCCGGCCGACGCGGGACTGCCGCCTGGCAATGCCGCGGAGCTGAAAGGCGGCGACGCGGAATACAACGCCGCCGCCATCCGCGACGTACTCGCCGGCAAGAGCGGCGCTTACCGGGATATCGTGCTGTTCGGCGCGGCGGCGGCGCTGCAGGTCGCGGGCCGCACCGATAATCTGCGAGACGGCGTGGACATTGCGGCGCAGGCCATTGCCGATGGCGGCGCCAGGCGCGCCCTGGAAGGCCTTGTCGCCATTACCAATGAGGGCCGCGCATGAGCGACGTACTGGACCGCATCTGCCGCGACAAGCGCGACCATGTCGCGACGTTGAAAGCGGCAACGCCATTGCCGGAAATGAAGGCGCGCGCGGCCAGCGCACCGCCAGTCCGGCCCTTCGCCGACAGTCTCGCCGCCGCGTCCGCAACGGGGTACGGGTTGATTGCGGAACTGAAAAAGGCGTCGCCCAGCAAGGGGCTGATCCGCGCCGATTTCTCATCCCCGGACCTGGCGGCAGCCTATGAGGCCGGCGGCGCGGCCTGCCTTTCGGTCCTGACGGACACGCCCTATTTCCAGGGCAGCAACGATTACCTGACCGCCGCACGGAATGCCGTGGACCTGCCGGTCCTGCGCAAGGATTTCATGCTCGACCCCTATCAGGTGCATGAGGCGCGGGCGATCGGCGCGGACTGCATCCTGCTGATCATGGCCGCGCTCGAGGACAGTCAGGCGGCCGACCTCGAATCGCTGGCATTCGAGATCGGCATGGATGTCCTGATCGAGGTCCATGACGAGTCCGAACTCGAACGCGCGCTGAACCTGAATTCACGGCTGCTCGGCGTCAATAACCGGAACCTGAAGACACTCGCCGTCGATCTCGCGACGACCGAACGCATGGCGGCGGCAATACCGGCCAACCGCATTGCCGTCGGCGAAAGCGGCCTTCGGTCGCCTGCCGACCTGGCCCGCTGCGCCGCCGTCGGTGTCCGCTGTTTCCTGATCGGCGAATCCCTGATGCGGCAGGATGACGTCGCGGCTGCCACGCGGGCCATACTGGCCCAACCTGTCGCGATCCCGGCCTGAGGCTCCCCATGTCCGGATTCACCCATTTCGATGCGGACGGCAACGCGGTCATGGTCGATGTCGGGGGCAAGGCTGAAACCGAACGTACCGCCACGGCCGCCGGAACCATCGTGATGCAGCCGGAAACCGCGCGGATGATTCTGCAGGGCGGCGTCAGGAAGGGCGATGTCATGGCGGTCGCGCAACTGGCCGGCATCATGGGCGCGAAGCGGACCCCGGAGCTGATACCGCTCTGTCATCCGCTGGCGCTCAGTTCGGTGAAAGTGGAACTCGCCCTTGATACGGATCGCAACGCCATCGATATCACCGCCACCTGCAAGCTGAAAGGCCGCACCGGTGTGGAAATGGAAGCCCTGACGGCGGTGTCGGTCGCGGCGCTCACGGTCTACGACATGTGCAAGGCGGTCGACCGGAGCATGAAAATCACCGATATCCGCCTGATTCACAAAGCCGGCGGAAAGTCCGGCGTCTATGAGGGTGCCTGATGCTCGCTGTCGCCGAAGCCCGCCAGAGGATCCTTAATGCGTTTGCGCCCCTGCCGCCCGAACAGGTCGGGCTCAGCGATGCGCTCGGCCGGGTCCTCGCCGAGGACGTCGCCTCCCGGCGAACCCAGCCGCCAAAGGCCGTTTCCGCCATGGACGGCTATGCGGTCCGTGCGGCGGATACGGCGAATATCCCGGCAGTGCTGGAAGTCGTCGGCGCGGCACCGGCCGGCGGCGCGCATCAGGGCGAGGTCGCACCCGGCCAATGCGTGCGCATTTTTACCGGCGGGCCGGTACCCGCCGGCGCCGACGCCATCGTGATCCAGGAAGACACCGTCGCCGAAGGCAGGTTGATTTCGGTAAAGGTATCCGTACCGGTCGGCCATTATATCCGCCCCGCGGGGCTGGATTTCAGCGAAGGCGACATCCTGCTGAAGACGGGCGACACGGTGACGGCGCGGGATATCGGTCTCGCCGCGGCGATGAACCGCCCCTGGCTGATGGTCCGCCGCCAGCCGCGCGTGGCGATCCTGTCGACGGGCGACGAAGTCGTCATGCCGGGCGATCCCGTCGGGCCCAATCAGATCGTCAGTTCGAACGGGCTGTCGCTCGCCGCGGCCGTCCGGGCGCGCGGCGGCATCCCCATTTCGCTCGGCATCGCACCGGATAACCGCGAAACCCTGGCCGCCATGGCGGCAGACGCGCGCGGCGCCGACCTCCTGCTGACAACCGGCGGCGTTTCGGTCGGCGAACATGACCTGGTACAGAGCGTGCTCGGCGAAGCGGGGCTCGATCTCGATTTCTGGCAGATTGCCATGCGTCCGGGCAAACCGTTGATGTTCGGCCATGTTCACGGCACCCCGGTCCTGGGCCTTCCAGGCAATCCGGTTTCCTCGCTGGTATGCGCGGTCATCTTCATGCTGCCGGCGCTGGACCGCATGCAGGGCGTCGTTGCGCCGGAGCATCCGGGCTACAGGGCGCAGTTGACGGTCGACCTGGAGGAGAATGACCGCCGGGAAGATTATCTGCGCGCCAAGCTGTCGTATTCCGCGGCAGGCGCACCGCTTGTCACCCCCTTTTCCAGGCAGGACAGTTCGATGTTCTCGCGCCTCGCCCATGCGGACTGCCTTGTCGTAAGGGCGCCGCACGCCGCCCCCGCCAGGGCCGGCGATACTGTCGAATACTTGCCGTTACCTTCCGGTATGCTTCGCATCTGAAAGACCAGCGCACGCATTAATTTGCCCGCACGCAATTTTCCCCTTGAACCAAAACGCGAACCAAACTAGAACATGTATAGATGTTTTGGTTTTGTTCCATATCTTGTGGAAAACTTCGCAGGATATCGGATTTGGGAGAATTCATCATGTTGACGCGCAAGCAGTACGAACTCCTGATGTTCATTCAGGAAAAACTGTTGGAAACCGGGGTTTCGCCGTCATTCGAGGAAATGAAGAAAGCGCTCAGCCTCAAGTCGAAATCAGGTATTCACCGGCTGATTACCGGCCTGGAGGAACGCGAATTCATCCGCCGCCTGCCGCACCGGGCGCGCGCCCTCGAAGTTCTGAAATTACCGGAGAACGCGGAAAGCGCCGGGCTCGGGTCCCGGGCCGGGTTTTCGCCGACCATCATCAGCAACGAGGAATATACACCGCCCGCCGGTAATGTTGCCGATGGCGGCGTCGAAAGCATCCCCTTGCCGCTATATGGCAGGATCGCGGCGGGAACCCCGATCGAGGCGCTGCGCGATCAGTCGACGCCGGTCAGCATTCCGGTCAGCATGCTGGGCGGCGGCGAACATTATGCCCTGGAGGTCGAAGGCGACTCGATGATCGATGCGGGTATTCTCGATGGCGATACGGTTATCATCCAGCGTTGCGACACGGCGGAGACCGGCACCATCGTCGTCGCCCTGATCGACGACAATGAAGTAACCCTCAAGCGCATTCGCAAAAAGGGCGATTCCATTGCGCTCGAACCGGCGAACAAGGCTTACGAGACGCGCATTTTCGGGCCGGATCGGGTCAAGGTTCAGGGCCGGCTGGCGGGGCTGATGCGCCGCTACTGATCGCGCCTCTTGCGGCGCCAGTCGGGCCGTTCCGGCGTCCAGGGCCGATTGCCCGAATAATCGGCCACCGTTTCAACGGAAATCTCCCCCTCCGGGCCTATCCGAATGGCGTGGGCGCCATGGCGCCAGAGGTCGAAGCGGTCCACGACGATCCGGGCGGACGCGCAGCGCCCCCGTACCGGGACCGCGCTCACGACGATTTCGGCGCGACGGCAGTCGTCGGACAATGCGCGGGGATCTTCGACCAGGGCCACCGTTTTCCCCCGCAGATGGGCGATACAGCCCAGCGCATCACAGGCGATCCGGTCTTCCAGCGCCGGGTCCCTGGCGGATCGGACATCCAGCTGGCCTGCGTTTTCCAGCCAGCTTCGTGCGGTGCGCCTGCCACGGCGGACATTGTTCACAATCAGTTCGCCCTCCGCGTCCCTGACGGCCATCACGCCCCCGTCGTCGGAAACCAGAATGTCGGGCGCCCGATGCGCTGGTATGGACGCCAGCCCCGCGGCAATTCCCGCGATTCCGAAATATCGCCATCGCCGCCGCCAGAGGCACAGCCATAACCCGCCCAGCGCGATGCATGCCAGCCCCCATACGGGCATGGCCGGCACAAGGCTGACCGCGCCGGGCCAGTCCGCGACGCCCCGCGCCACATGAATGACCAGGGCAACCCCCCATTCCATCGGAACAAGCGCCAGCCCTTCGAGACCGAAGGGCATCAGGGCGACCGACACGACCGCCCAGGGCATGATCCACAGCGCCGTGACCGGTACAGCGACAATATTCGCCGCAAGACCGAAATGTGCGATGCGGCCGAAATGGTACAGCGCGATCAGGCCCGTTGCCGCCCCCGCAATCAGGGTCGTCAGCGCAACGCCGCCGATATATCGCGGCATGCGCCCGCCCCAGCCCCGACCCGGCCGCCGCCGCACGAACGGCATACCCTGCTCATATACCGAAACCAGCGCGACAACGGCGGCGAACGACATCTGGAAGCTTGCGCCCAGCAGGCTTTCCGGCGCGACGATGAGAATGAAAGCCGCCGCCCAGGCCACGAGGCGCAGCGAGATGGCGGTCCGGTCGAACAGAACCGCCATCAGGACCAGCCCGGTCATCAGGAAGGCACGCTGCGTGGGCACCGTCGCCCCAGCCAGTGCGAGGTAACCGGCACTGCCCAGCAGCGCGGCCACGGCGGCCCATTTCTTGATGGGGTAGTTCAGGGCCAGCGTTTCGCTGAGCGCCAGAAGGGTCCTCAGTCCGAAGAAGATGAATCCCGCAACCAGCCCCATGTGCAGGCCTGAGATGGCCAGCAGATGCGCCAGTCCGGAATCCCGCATCGCATCGATGACATCGGCGGGAATGCCGCTGCGGTCACCGGTGATCAGAGCGACCGCGACCCCTCCGGACGCACCGGGCAGCACTGTTCGTATCCGTTCGCCAATGCTGCGGCGAATATCCGATATCCATATCCGGATACTCCCTGCCGCAGCGTCCCCTTTCGCGACAACAGGCCGCGGCGCCCCCAGGGCGAAACCGACCCCGCCGAGTTGTTCGAACCACGCCCTGCGGCGAAAATCGTATTCGCCGGGCGCGGCGGGGCCTGACGGCGGCGACAGTTTCGCAAACACTGTAACCCGCATTCCCGGCGATAACATTTCGGCACGGTAAAGCCGGACACGAACTTGTTTCGGTGTCTCGTCCGGGGACAACCCGGGAATCTCGAGCCGGTCGATCCAAATTCTGGCATACGCCGGAAAGGACTCGATATGCACGACCCTGCCCGCGATAACCGCCGGCCCGTAGGCTTTTTTGAGGACAGGCGCGGCGACCGAAGCCGTCCGGTATTGCGCCGCCGCAAATCCCAGCCCCGCGATTGCCAATACGGCCAGCGGCAGAAACGCATTTCCCGCATTCCTGCGCAGAAGAAGTATCGCCACGGCGAACACCGCCGCGCATACCCCCGCCCAGACAGAGGGCTCGAAAGACATCGAGAAATATGCCGCAATCCCCATGGCGAAGAATACGGGCGCCCAGAGCGGCCAGCGTTCCCGCTCGGCGTGAAACTGCGACCCCAGACCCGCAAACGCGCCTCTTGCGGTTGTTTTAAGATTTATTGCATCCGTTAGAGTCATGATTCGCCTCTAACCGGGTTATCGCAGAATCCGAAGCGGGCGCGCTATGGCAATCCGCGTTTCGATTAATATTTCTCGTTGACCGGCAGCGTGCTAAACCGCGCCTGCTCCTTTTTTGCAGCGAAAGGCCCGATATGACCGTCGTAACGCGATTTGCACCCTCGCCAACCGGTTTCCTGCATATTGGCGGTGCGCGGACGGCGTTGTTCAACTGGCTCTTCGCCCGCCATCATGGCGGCGAATTCATGCTGCGCATCGAGGATACGGACCGCAAACGCTCCACGCCGGAAGCGGTCGAGGCCATTCTGGAAGGCCTGAAATGGCTGGAACTGCACTGGGACGGCGAAACCTATTTCCAGTCGCAGCATCTGGACCGCCATGTCGCGGTCGTGAACGATCTGCTGGCCTCCGGCAATGCCTATCGCTGCTATTGCAGCCCCGAAGAGCTTGCCGAAATGCGCGAAGCCGCCAAAAAGGCAGGCCGGTCTATACGCTATGACGGAAGATGGCGGGACAGGGACCCGTCGGAAGCGCCTGCCGGGGTCAGCCCCGCCATACGCCTGAAGGCGCCGCAGGACGGTGAAACGGTCGTCGACGATCTCGTCCAGGGCGCCGTACGGGTCGCGAACAGCCAGCTAGACGACATGATCCTGCTGCGGAGCGACGGGACGCCGACCTACATGCTGTCCGTTGTCGTGGACGATCACGACATGGGCATAACGCATGTCATCCGGGGCGACGACCATCTGACCAATGCGGCGCGGCAAAAGCACCTGTTCCAGGCCTGTGGCTGGGATGTGCCCGCCTTTGCGCATATTCCCCTGATCCACGGCGTCGACGGTCAGAAGCTGTCCAAGCGCCACGGCGCGCTGGGTGTCGATGCCTATCGCGACATGGGATACCTGCCGGCGGCGCTGCGAAATTACCTGCTGCGACTCGGCTGGAGCCATGGCGATGACGAGATTATCGAAACCGGCCAGGCAATCGAGTGGTTTGACCTGGGCAGCGTCGGCAAGGCGGCCGCCCGGTTCGATTTTGCCAAGCTGGACAGCATCAACGGCCACTATCTGCGCACGGCCGACCCGGCGGCGCTGGCGCAGATGGTCATGGAAAAAATGGGCGGAACGATTTCCGGCGAGCAACGGGACATCATCCGCGAAAGGCTGCTGCAGGGCCTCCCCGGCCTTGCGCAGCGCGTCAAATCCCTGAACGAACTCGTTGAAAACGCCGGTATTTATGTGGCAGCGCCGCAATATCCACTCGCCAACGCAAAGGCCGCGAAGCAGCTGGACCCGGCCGGTATCGCTATCCTTGCACGGTTTTGCCGGGTCCTTGCCGGCATCGAAGCCTGGACCGATGAAGCCCTGGAAGAAGCCGGCCGTCAAACCGCGGCCGAACTGAATGTCGGCCTCGGCGCACTGGCGCAGCCCATGCGCGCCGCGCTGACCGGGTCGAATGCGTCACCCGGCATCTTCGAGGTCATGCGTATCCTGGGAAGGGACGAGACCCTGTCGCGCCTGGGTCAGGTTCCCGGGATCGATCGCCCGCCGGAGTCAGTTTGCCCGTCGGCAAATAGCGCATTATAATGCAGTGCAACGCGAGGGAGAGACAGGTCAGAGCTGCATGCTGCATCGCGCAATTTCCCGCGCGAACATGCTTAACTTGTCGATTAAACATTTGAAAATACAGAAAGGTCTGCAATGAGCGATAAAGCGAAGGGTGCACTCGGAAACGAGTATGTGACACTGACAGACCACAGTACGGGTGAAACATACGACTTTCCGTTGATGCCCGGTACCGTGGGACCGAAAGTGATCGACGTACGCCCGCTGTACGGCCAGACCGGACACTTCACCTATGATCCGGGATTCACCTCCACCGGCGCCTGCGAGTCGAAGATCACCTACATCGACGGCGACGTAGGCATCCTGATGCATCGCGGTTACGCGATCGAGGACCTGGCGGCGAATTGCGATTTCCTGGAAGTCTGTTACCTCCTGCTCAACGGCGAACTGCCGAACGCCGCAGAAAAAAAGAGCTTCGACATGACCATCACCAACCACACGATGGTGCATGAACAACTCCACAACTTCTATCGCGGGTTCCGGCGCGATGCGCACCCCATGGCCGTCCTGTGCGGCGTCGCCGGCGCCTTATCCGCCTTCTACCACGACTCCACCGACATCAACGACCCGCACCAGCGCATGATCGCCACCCACCGGCTGATCGCCAAGATGCCGACCATCGCGGCCATGGCCTACAAGTATTCCATCGGCCAGCCCTTCGTGTATCCGCGCAACGACATGGGATATGCCGAGAACTTCCTGCACATGATGTTCGCGGTCCCGGCGGAGGAATACAAGGTCAGCCCGACCGTCTCCGACGCCATGGAAAAAATCCTGATCCTGCACGCGGATCACGAACAGAATGCGTCAACCTCCACGGTGCGCACCGCAGGCTCCTCCGGCGCCAATCCGTTCGCCTGCATCGCAGCGGGCATCGCATCGTTGTGGGGTCCGGCGCATGGCGGCGCCAACGAGGCCGTTCTGATCATGCTCAACGAGATCGGCAGCAAGGATAACGTCGGCTCGGTCATTAAGCGCGTGAAGGATCCGGACGACAATTTCAAGCTCATGGGCTTCGGCCACCGGGTCTACAAGAACCACGACCCGCGCGCCCGGGTGCTGATGAAATCCGCGCATGACGTGCTGGACGAACTGGGCATCAAGGACGAACCGCTGCTCGACATCGCCATGGAACTGGAACGGATCGCCCTGGAGGACGATTATTTCATCAAGCGCAAGCTGTTCCCGAACGTGGATTTTTATTCCGGCATCATCCTGAAGGCGCTGGGATTCCCGACATCGATGTTCACCGTGCTGTTCGCCGTGGCGCGGACAGTGGGCTGGATTGCCCAGTGGAAGGAAATGATCGAGGACCCGTCCCAGAAGATCTCGCGGCCGCGGCAACTCTACACGGGCCACACCGATCGCAAGTTCGTACCGATCGGGAAGCGCTAGCGTCAGTCCGAATCTAAGAATAGAACGGATAATAAATGTTTTATTATCCGTTCTTTTTTTAGACAAAGTCAGTATGAGGACAGTTCAATAAATTAACCTTAAATCAATCGAGCCTCAGAACAGGCAGATTGCCAGAATTCATTTTATGCTGGCTTTACTGGTCGAATATTTATTCCTACGTTCAATCCTAATGGAGCACAACAAGATGAAAAAGTTTTGAACGAAATGAAGGTTGCTTTTATTACATGGCATTTCCCACCCATCAATACTATCGCCGCCGTACGAACGGGAAAATTTGCAAGGTATTTACATCGGAACGGATACGACATACGTGTCATTACGTCCGGCATAGGCGACCCGGACCGCACACAAACTATTGAAATACCTCAAGAAAAAATTCTCAATACGGGATGGATCGATATTGACCGGTATATCCATCCTTTGTCAAAAACCCATGGACGCATTCTGAATAGTAACAACATCCAGACGTCGAACTCTCCTCAAGGCATGAATAGCGGAATCAAGGCACTCCGCAAAACTATAGCAGCAAACTATAATAATTTTTTCTTTTTTCCGGACAGGTTTATCGGCTGGATTCCGAAGGCCGTGAAGCCGTCGAACGATCTGCTTCGCCAATGGAAGCCGAATCTTATTTATGTCAGTGGACCGCCATTTTCGGCATTTTTACTCGCCTTTTATCTGAGCCGGAAACACGGGATTCCATGGGTCGCCGAATATCGGGATCGTTGGGTGGACGATCCCTATCGCGAATTACCCGATTGGCGCCATATCACCGATAACTGGTTGGAAACCAGAGTACTGAAAAGCGCAGCGGCAATCGTCAGCGTTTCAGAGCCCTGGGTTACTTTTTTTGAAAAGAAATTCAACCTGCCCGTTACACTTGCAATGAACGGTTTCGACCCGGCGCAAATAGGTACGATACCGACTCCCCTTCCTAAACCGGAAGAGCCGCTACGTATTCTGCACATGGGCTCCATATATTCTGGAAAACGTGATCCATCGCCACTTTTTCAAGCTATTGCCCAGTCTCAACTGACACCTGATCAGGTTCGAGTTGTTTTCTTTGGAACGAATATCGAAAGTATGGCGCCAATTGCCGAAAAATACGGTGTTTCCGATTTTATCGACATCATGGGTCGCGTTGGATATGAAGAATCTCTCGAAATACAAAAAGCGGCCGATATCCTTCTGCTCCTGCAATGGAATAATATTCGCGAGCAAGGCAATGTTCCGGCCAAATTATTCGAATACCTCGCCGTTCGGCGTCCCATATTGGGAATAGGACTGAACGACGGCGTTCCCGCGCGAATTATCAGAGAGAGATCTGCCGGGTTGTTTTCCAATGACCCTGGAGAAATTGCACAACAACTATCTGAATGGGTATCTATAAAGAAAAATTCAGGTTTTATTCCGAATCTGCCTGAATCGGTTCATCGGGGATTTTCCCGGGATCAGCAGTTTGACGCCCTGCGCGATACCCTACAAAAGGTTGCGACGCCAGCCTTGAAACCGACGGCTAACAACGTTTCAATTCATCAGAAAAGCCATACCACGCCGCCGTCGGTTCCGTACAACATTCCTACGAATGAAGAATTTCTAAAAAAGCCGACGCTCTGCGTTATTGTGGATACTGAAGAGGAATTCAATTGGAATGCTCCATTCAGCAGGCATGAACACGGCGTAAACTCCATAAAAAATCAATACCTAGCGCAAGATATTTTTTCAAGGTATGGAGTAAAGCCTACGTATCTGGCAGATTTTCCAGTACTCGACAATGCAGAAGCCGTTCAGTATCTGAAACATTTGAAGGACGAAAACCAATGTGAAATTGGTGTACAGATTCATCCCTGGACGAATCCTCCGTTCGAGGAAGAACTGAACGTAAAAAATTCCTTTTTGTGCAATCTTTCCCCCGAACTCATTACAAAAAAAATCGAAATAATTACGGATAAATTTGCCGATGGATTCCAATATTTTCCAACTGTTTTCAAGGCTGGCCGATATGGAATAAATAAAGAATGTTTTGGATTAATCAGAAAATTTGGCTATGAAGTAGACACCAGCGTCGTTCCTCATACATCCTATGCTAGGGAAGGCGGCCCCGACTTTACACGATATCCTGACTCTTCATTTTGGCTGGATGATGAGAAGAATTTTCTGGAGCTTCCCTTAACCAGGGGTTATTCTGGGCTGTTAAGAACGACTGCATCTGCCCGGCACATATCCGCTTACATTGATGCTCAAAATGTGCTGACACGCAAGATACCTGGTTTTTTCGCGCGCGGAACTCTTCTGGAGCGCATCACCCTTACACCCGAGGGGATCGACCATAATGCCCACAGAAGATTGATGACTAATTTGCTCAAAGACGGCCGAAAGCTTTTCTGTTTCTCGTATCATAGTGCGTCACTGCTTCCTGGAAGTACACCTTATGTGCAAACCAAGCACGACCTGGAAGTTCTTCTTCGCCGAATTGAACAGTTTTTAAAGTATTTTCAGGAAGAACTGGGCGGTCAGTTCGTGACGCCGCATCAGGCCGCAGATCTGCTGAGAAACGCCGTCAAGTAGTGTCCAGGACGCCGGCCCTGATTTACCGTCCGCTTCAACATCTGATATCCGGTTCGTCACACCGGCCGGTCGCCCTCCACCGTGGTCCGGTGCATGTGCCGGGAAAACCGCTGGTCGTAGGGTTCCGCCAGATGGTTGGTGCAGCGGTTGTCCCAGAAGACAATGTCGTGCAGGCGCCATTTGTGCCGGTAGACAAATTCCGGCCGCGCGCAATGTTCATTGAGGGCCGCCAGCAGCGGCATGCTTTCTGATTGATCCATCCCCTCGATCCCGGTGATCGAACGGACACTGATATAGATCGATTTTCGCCCGGTTTCCGGATGCGTCCGGACAATCGGATGCAGCACGCCTTGCGACCGCGCCCGCTGCTCCGCATTCAGGGAGACGGCGAATTCCTGCTTCGCCGTCTCGGTGCTGCGCTTGTATCGGTGCCATGCCTTCAATCCGGCGATCCGCGCCTTCATGCCGTCATCCAGCGCCTCATGGGCGGCGGTCAGGTTCGCGAACAGGGTATCGCCGCCCTCCGGCGGAATTTCCAGCGCGCGCAGCAGCGAGCCCATGCTCGGCTTTTCCTTGAACATCATGTCCGAATGCCAGTCCCGCCCGGCATCCGGCATGCCGATATATTCGTCATCCGCATTACGCCGGTTGGATACCAGGAAAATTTCCGGAAAATCCGGCAGGCAGTACTGTTCCATGTCATGGCGGATCAGCGGTCCGAATCTTCGGCTGAACGCCACCTGATCCGCCGGTTCGATATCCTGATCGCGCAGCACGACGATCCCGTGATCCAGCAATGCCCGGTGAATGGCGTGAAACTGCGCGTCGTCATCCCAGCGTCGCAGATCCGCGCCAATGATTTCCGCCCCGAGAATGTCCGAGAGCCGATTGATTTCCAGCGCCATGAATGCCCCCTTCCCTATTCCCTGACCCAGTATCCGAGTTCCCGGTCAACCTGGTTTTCCAGCGGTTTTCCGTCGATAAACCGCGCCAGATTGGCGAAGAACATGTCGATGGTCCGGGGAATATACTGTTCCACGTCGTCGGTCGAATTATGCGGCGTGACGATCAGGTTCGGCGTTGTCCACAGCGGCGAGTCCACCGCCAGCGGTTCGGGATCGAACACGTCCAGTATGGCGCCGCCGATATGGCCAGATTCCAGCCGTTCGCGCAGCGCCCCGTAATCCATGATCGGCGCCCGCCCGATATTGACGACCCCCGCCCCCGGCTTCATCAGGTCGAGTTCCGCCGCCCCGATAAGTCCGCGCGTTTCCGGCGTGACCGGCGAGGCGACGACCAGGAAATCGGCACGGGGCAGATGGTCCCGCAACGCCGCTGTCCGGTACATTTCATCGGCAAATTCACTGGGCCGGCCGCTGCGGGTGACGCCAATGACATGCATGCCGAACATCTTCGCCGCCTTGCCGACGCCGGAACCCAGGCTGCCGAATCCCAGGATAACAACGACCTTGTCCGACGCCACGGTACTGAAGATACGGTTCCAGTCGCGATTGCGCTGGTTGGTGACAACCTCCGGCAGCCGGTTATGCAGCGCCATCAGCGCCATGGCGCCGAATTCGATGGCGCGCTGATGGTGATTGCCGCTGTTGTTCGTGAAGGCGATCCCTTCGGGCAGCCAGTCGAAGGGCATGAAGTTCTCCGTGCCCGCCGCCGGCACATTGATCCATTTCAGCTTCGGCGCGACGTCGCTCAGCCTCTCGCGCGGGAAATCGGATCCGAACAGGATATCAGCGCTTCCTGCATGTTTCGCAAAGTCCTTGCCGTCCCAGCCGAATGTCACATCCAGCTTCGCCGCCAGTTCCGGATGCCGCGCGGCGGCACTCTCCCAGACTTCCGGGGTGAGGTGCATATGCGACGATTTCGCCGAAAGGCTCTCAAGATGCAGATGCAGTTTTTTCGGCATGATCCATCCTTGTTGCCAACCCGATCATTCAGACCCGGCCGCCCGGATGCAAGCATGTTTATAGAAAACGACGTGCTGCGGCGCATATCCTGCGCCTTCCGGCAATTCGAACCGGCCGAGAGGCGCCGCTTAGCCTATGGTTGACGGTTAGGCGCCGGTAACGATAATCCGGCAGCACTCCACCTTCTGGCGCGATATCTCGACGCGAAAACATGAAAGAGGACGGTCATGGCAACCACGAAACGGCAAACTCCGCTGCGCAGTCGCTCATGGTTCGACAATCCCGAAAATCCCGGTATGACCGCGTTGTATATCGAGCGATACCTGAATTACGGCATCACCCGCGAAGAACTGCAGTCCGGCATGCCGATTATCGGCATTGCCCAGACCGGCAGCGATCTCGCCCCCTGCAATCGTATCCATGTCGATCTGGCGGATCGGATGAAACACGGAATCCGTGCCGCCGGCGGCGTACCCTTTGAATTTCCGGTTCACCCAATCCAGGAAACCGGCAAGCGGCCGACCGCGGGTCTCGACCGGAACCTCGCCTATCTCGGCATTGTCGAGGTTCTGCATGGCTACCCGCTGGACGGGGTCGTACTGACAACCGGCTGCGACAAGACCACCCCGGCCTGCATCATGGCGGCGGCAACGGCGGATATTCCGGCCATCGTGCTGTCCGGCGGCCCCATGCTGGACGGTCACTGGGAAGGCACGCTGGCGGGTTCCGGCACCATCGTCTGGAAGGCCCGCGAGATGCTGGCCGCCGGCGAAATCGACTATGACGGCTTCATGGACATGGTGACGGCGTCCGCGCCGAGCCTCGGCCATTGCAACACCATGGGAACGGCCCTGTCGATGAATTCGCTGGCCGAGGCGCTGGGCATGTCCCTGCCGGGCTGCGCCAGCATTCCGGCCCCCTACCGGGAACGCGGACAGATGGCCTATGCAACGGGCAAGCGCATTGTCGACATGGTATGGGAAGACCTCACCCCGTCGAAAATCATGACGAAGGAAGCCTTCCATAACGCTATCGTCGTGAATTCCGCCATCGGCGGATCGACCAATTGCCCGATCCACATCAACGCGATCGCCCGCCATATCGGCGTCGACCTCGATATCGAGGAATGGCAAACCACCGGGCATGACATCCCGCTGCTGGTCAATTGCCAGCCGGCCGGCGAATTCCTCGGCGAGGGATACCATCTTGCCGGCGGCGTGCCGGCCGTCTGTTCGGAACTGATGAAGGGCGGCAAGCTCAAGCTCGACGCCATGACCGTTACGGGCAAGACAATCGGCGAAAACTACAAGGACGCCAAAGTCCTGGACAGCCGGGTCATCTACCCGTTCGACAAACCGATGATGGAGGAAGCCGGGTTCATCGTCGTCAGCGGTAACCTGTTCGATTCGGCGCTGATGAAGACATCCGTCATCAGCAGGGAATTCCGCGCCAAATACCTGTCAACGCCCGGCAGCGAGAACCGGTTCGAAGGACGGGCCATCGTCTTTGAAGGACCCGAGGATTACCACGACCGGATCAACGACCCATCCCTGAATATCGACGATACCTGCATGCTGTTCATTCGCGGCTGCGGCCCGGTGGGATATCCGGGATCCGCCGAAGTGGTGAACATGCTGCCGCCGGATGCGCTGGTGAAATCCGGCACGCCGGAACTGCCCTGTATCGGCGATGGCCGGCAGAGCGGCACCTCGGCCAGCCCGTCTATCCTGAACGCTTCGCCGGAGGCGGCTGTCGGCGGCGGCCTCGCCATCCTGAAAACCAACGATATCGTCTGCATCGACCTGAACAAGCGGCGGGTCGATATCGTCATTTCGGACGAAGAACTGAAACAGCGCCAGGACAACCTCGTCCTGCCGGAACTGAAACACCAGACGCCGTGGCAGGAAATCTACCGTTCCATGGTCGGACAGATGTCCAGCGGCGCGTGCCTGGAACTCGCCACGGCCTATCATGGCGTCGGGGCCAATACCCCGCGCCACTCGCATTAGGATACAGCGGCATGACGGGAAGACTCGCCGGGAAAAAGGCGCTGCTGACAGCGGCGGCGCAGGGGATCGGCCAGGCATCCGCAAGGGCATTCGCGGCCGAAGGCGCCGATGTCCTCGCGACCGATATCAACGCGGGAGCGCTTGCGGAACTCAACGGACTCGACGGCATCACGACCCGCATTCTGGACGTCACGGATGCCGACGCCATTACCGCGCTGGCCGCCGAATACGGCGCGCCGGACATCCTGTTCAATGTCGCCGGTATCGTGCCGCACGGCACCATTCTGGAATGCGGCGACGCGGAATGGAACGCCTCGTTCGATATCAACGTCCGGGCGGCATACCGGATGATCCGGGCGTTCCTGCCTGCCATGCTGGAGAACGGCGGCGGGTCGATCATCAACATGTCGTCGGTCTGCTCCTCCCTGAAGGGATTGCCCAACCGATTCGCCTATGGCGCGACCAAGGCCGCGGTCATCGGTCTGACCAAATCCGTTGCCGCCGACTATATCCGCCGGGGTATCCGCTGCAATGCCATCTGTCCCGGTACGATCCAGACACCGTCGCTCGATGACCGCATTAATGCGTTCGATGACCCGGAGGCGGCGCGAAAGGATTTTGTCGCGCGCCAGCCACTGGGCCGCCTGGGCACGGCGGCGGAGATCGCCGCGATGGCAGTCTATCTCGCGGGCGACGAATCCCGCTATACGACCGGCACGGCGATGATCGTCGATGGCGGGCTTACCCTGTAATTCGCATAAAGAAATTGATACAACCATGACAAAAGCATTCATTTTTCCGGGCCAGGGCTCGCAAGCTGTCGGGATGGGTCTGGCGCTGTCGGAAGCTTTCGAATCCGCCAGGCTGGTGTTCGAGGAAGTCAACGACGCCTTGGGCCAGAATCTCTCGCGTATCATGTTCGAAGGACCGGACGACGAATTGCGCCTGACCGAAAATGCCCAGCCGGCGCTGATGGCCGTCAGCATGGCTGTGCTGCGGGTCCTCAGCCAGGACGGAAAGGTCACCGTCGGCGACAAGGCATCCTTCGTCGCGGGCCATTCCCTGGGCGAATATACGGCGCTAGCCGCGGCCGGATCGCTCGGGCTGGTCGATGCCGCCCGATTGCTGAAACTCCGCGGCCAGGCGATGCAGAAGGCGGTGCCCGTCGGCGAAGGCGCCATGACGGCGTTGCTCGGCCTCGATCTCGAATCGGCCATTGCCGTGGCCAAAGCCGCGGCCGAAGGCGAAGTCTGCGATCCGGCGAACGACAATGCGCCGGGACAGGTCGTGCTCAGCGGCGCAACCGCCGCCATCGAACGCGCCATGAAACTGGCGCCGGAGATGGGCGCCCGGCGCGCCCTGCCCCTGCCGGTCAGCGCGCCGTTCCATTGCGCCATGATGGCGCCGGCCGCCGAAGCCATGGCCGAGGCGCTGGAGGGCACGGCGATCGAGACTCCCGTGGTTTCCGTCGTCGCCAATGTCACCGCGAGCGCCGTGAACGATCCGCCGGTGATTCGCCGCCTGCTCGTCGAACAGGTGACGGGCATGGTGCGCTGGCGCGAAAGCGTGCTTTACATGAAGGCGCAGGGGGTCGATACCCTGATCGAACTGGGCGCCGGCAAGGTGCTGACCGGCCTCACGAAGCGGATCGACCGCGATCTGACGGGCCGCTCGGTCGAGGGACCGGCCGATATCGAAGCCCTGCTGAAAGACCTGTAGCACCCGGGAATTGGAGGAAATGGCATAGATGTTCGATCTGACGGGAAAGAAGGCGCTGGTCACAGGTGCATCCGGCGGTATCGGCGGTGAGATCGCCCGCGCGTTGCACGCCGCCGGCGCCGACGTCGCCCTCTCCGGGACCCGTCGCGACGCACTGGAATCGCTTGCCGGCGAACTGGGCGAACGCGCCTTCGTAACGCCGGCCGATCTGAGCGACAGCGATGGCGCCGGTCAGCTGGTAAAAGACGCCGAGGCGGCGCTGGGTCAGATCGACATTCTGGTCAATAATGCCGGCCTGACCCGGGACGGGCTGGCCATGCGCATGAAGGATGAGGACTGGCAGACCGTACTGGATGTCAACCTGAGCGCGGCATTCCGGCTGAGCCGCGCGGTTTTGCGCGGCATGATGCGCAACCGGTGGGGCCGGATTATCGGCATTACCTCGATTGTCGGGGTAACGGGCAACGCCGGGCAGGCCAATTACGCCGCCTCCAAGGCCGGTCTGATCGGCATGTCCAAATCGCTGGCGCAGGAAGTCGCCAGCCGCGGGATTACGGTGAACTGCATCGCCCCGGGCTTTATCGAGACCGCCATGACCGGGGCGCTGAGCGGGCAGCAGCGCGAATCGCTGGCCGGGACAATCCCGGCCGGACGCTTCGGCGCCGTCGCGGACATCGCGGCCGGAACGGTTTATCTGGCCAGCGAGGAAGCCGCCTATGTCACTGGCCAGACATTACATATCAATGGCGGGATGGCGATGATATGAACGGGGATCCGGCGGCGGTTTTCGGGCGCTGGCCATTGTGAATTAATTGTGTTACTAGGCGCCCCTCCCGTCCGGAATGGCTGGGATCAGGGGAAAATTCCAAGCAAAGCTGAAGGATAAAGACAGATGAGCGACGTTGCGGAGCGGGTTAAGAAAATCGTTATCGAGCATCTCGGCGTGGACGAGGCGAAGGTAACCGATAATGCCAGTTTTATTGACGATCTCGGCGCGGACAGCCTGGATACCGTTGAACTGGTGATGGCTTTTGAAGAAGAGTTCGGGTGCGAAATTCCTGACGACGCCGCGGAAAAGATCCAGACAGTCCAGGATGCGATCACCTTTTTGTCCGAACACGCCGATTCCTGAGCGCGTGTCGCCGGTCATCGTCACAAAAATGAAGAAAACGACGGGATGAGACGTGTAGTTGTCACCGGTCTTGGCGCGGTAACGCCCCTGGGTGTTGGTGTCGATCATATATGGAAACGTCTTTTGGCGGGTGAATCGGGCATTTCCCCGATCCAGTCATTTGATGTTTCCGATCTTCCCTGCAAGATCGGCGGTTCCCTGCCGCCCGGTGACACCAAAGACGGCAATTTTAACGAAGATGACTGGGTTTCGTCCAAAGACCGGCGCAAGATGGACCGCTTCATCGTCTGCGCCATCGCCGCCGCCAAGCAGGCGGTAACGGATTCCGGCTGGGTCGCGGAAACCGAGGAACAGCAGGAACGGACAGGCGTCATGATAGGATCCGGTACGGGCGGCCTTCCCGGTATCGCCGAAGCCGCTGTCCTGCTGGAAACCCGCGGCCCGCGCCGTATCAGTCCGTTCTTCATTCCGGCCAATCTGATAAACCTGTGTTCCGGCCATGTGTCGATCGAGTACGGTTTTCGCGGGCCGAACCACGCGGTTGTCACGGCGTGCGCCAGCGGCGCCCATGCGATTGGCGACGCGGCGCGCATGATTATGCTCGACGACGCCGATGTCATGGTGGCCGGCGGCGCCGAATCGGCTTTGTGTCGACTGGGCGTGGCCGGTTTCGCAGCCGCACGGGCGCTGTCGACCGGATTCAATGACCGGCCGACCGAAGCGTCGCGCCCCTGGGACCGCGACCGGGACGGGTTCGTCATGGGCGAAGGCGCCGGTATGGTTATCCTTGAAGAATACGAACAGGCCAAAAAGCGCGGCGCGAAAATTTATGCGGAAATCGCCGGATACGGCATGTCCGGCGATGCCTATCACCTGACCGCCCCGACGCCGGACGGCAACGGCGCCTACCGCGCCATGAAGGCGGCCCTGCGGAACGCAAAGCAGAACACCACAGATATCGACTATATCAATGCGCACGGCACCTCCACGCCGCTGGGCGATGAAATCGAGCTGGCCGCCGTCAAACGTCTGTTCGGGGACCATGCCCACAGTTTGTCCATGTCATCGACAAAATCCGCCATCGGCCATCTGCTTGGCGCCGCCGGCAGCGTCGAGGCTATCTTCTCCATCAAGGCGCTGCAGCACGGCGTCGCGCCGCCCACCATCAACCTGACAAATCCCTCTGAAGGCTGCGATATCGATCTGGTGCCCAATCATGCCAAGGAACGAAGGATCAGGAGCGTCATGTCAAATTCCTTCGGCTTCGGCGGCACCAATGCGAGCCTGATTTTCGTGGCCGCGCCGGACAGGTGATGCGGCGCGCAAGCCGTCTTCTCATTCTGCTTTCGATTGCCGCCACACTTGCCGTGAGCGGCATTTTGATTTGGGGACACCAGACATTCCATCAGCCGGGCGCGCTTGAAAAGGAAGCGAACGTGATCGTACCACGCGGCACGGGCCTGCAACGGATTGCCGCGCTGCTGGCGGAGGCCGGCGTCATCGATCAACCGCTTGTCTTTATCGCCGCCGCACGGCTGAAGCAGCAGCATCTTGACCTGAAAGCCGGCGAATACGCTTTTGCGCCGGGCGTCAGCCCCGCGGAAGCCCTGGCGCAATTACGGGAAGGCCGCGTGGTCGTCCATCATGTCACCATCCCGGAAGGCCTGACCGGCGCCCAGGTCGCGCGGCTCCTCTCCGGCACCGAAGGGCTGACACACGACCTTGAAAATATTCCCGCTGAAGGGACGTTGCTGCCGGAAACCTATGATTTTATCCGGGGCGACCGCAGCTCCGACCTTGTCCGTCGCATGGCGGCGGCGCATGCCGCGAAACTTGCCGCGCTGTGGCGGGACCGCGCCGAAGGCCTGCCCTTTTCCAGCCCGGAGGAAGCGCTTGTCCTTGCCTCTATCGTCGAGAAAGAGACGGCTGTCGCCGCCGAGCGGCCCCGGATCGCCGGCGTGTTCATCAACCGGCTGCGCCGCGGCATGCGGCTGCAGTCCGACCCGACCGTTGTTTACGCCCTCACCGCCGGCGCCGGCCCGCTGGGCCGTCCCCTGACATTTGACGATCTCAAAATCGACAGCCCCTACAATACCTATAAGGTGTCCGGCCTGCCGCCTGGCCCGATCGCCAATCCGGGGGCCGCCGCCATTGCGGCCGTACTGCAACCGGCAGCGACCGATGAGCTCTATTTCGTCGCCGACGGTACGGGGGGCCACGCCTTCGCCAGGACATTGCGGGAACACAACCGCAATGTTGCGAAATGGAGACGAATAAACCGGCAAAGGCAGCAGCCAGCGGACAACCCCGAAAACTGACGCAAACCTCACAACAGCCTGAATGCGCCCTTTACGGCCAGCGCGACGGCCATTGTCAGCAGAACTATCTGCAGCGCGTCATAGAATTTTTTTGAATCGATGGCATGAAAACTGCGCGTTCCCGACCAGGTCCCCAGCAGGACCACCGGCAGCAGCAGTAATGCCTCCACCCCCACCGACCAGCTGACAAAGCCCGCCCAGATCAGCAGCACGACGCGGACCAGAATGAACAGGCCGGACAGGATCAAGTTCGTGCCGCGCAGCCCGGCGACGGTCCTGCAGACCAGTTTCAGATAGACGATCAGGAAATACAGCCCGCCGCCGCCGCTGATTGTCCCCACAAGGCCGGATACAAGCGCCAGGGTCATGGAAACGAAACGTTCGCGCAGGTCGATCACGTGCGTCAGGCGTTCCAGCAGGCGCAACCTGTCCATGACGACAATGCCCGTGATCATTCCCCCCATCAGCAGCGTCAGCCAGTCCGCCTCCAGTTTCGTGAACACCCAGGTGCCGAAGGTGACGCCGACCACCATCCCCGCCAGCAGCGGACGGGTCACATCCCAGTCTGCGGTTTTCACGCCCTGCGGCAGAAGGTGGATCTGGGACGCGCTGGCGGTAACGACCACAAGCACGACCGCGTGATGCGGCCCGAGGAGCCAGGTTGTCATCAGGATGATCGGCATGTTCGAGCCGAAGCCGAAGGCGCCCCGAATGAAAAAGCCGATGAAATGCGCCGCGAACACGCAAAACACGGCCCATAACGGTATTCCGGCAAACGGAATGAATTCTGGGGGCAAAGCGGCGTATCCTTAATGGATATGGTAAACGGATAGATCGCATCATTGCAAAATGCGGGTATCGTCAGGGATAATTGTTAACTATTTTCTTATCTACTGTAACAATGCTTTCATCTTCTTTCGAATAATCGGGATATTTCCGCTGAAAATGGAACTTTTCCACGGAGTTAATTAAGTATGTCCGACCGTGACTACGACATGCTGGTCCTGGGTTCCGGGCCGGCAGGCCACCGCGCCGCCATACAGGCAGCAAAACTCGGCAAGCGCGCGGCTGTCGTCGAACATATGGCTGCCGTCGGCGGCGCCTGTATCAATACCGGCACAATACCGAGCAAGACGTTGCGCGAAGCCGTCCTGCACCTTTCCGGCTATCGGGAACGCAGCCTGTATGGCGCGTCCTACAGGGTAAAAAAGGATATTTCGATGTCGGACCTGTTCGTCCGCACCGACAGCGTCATCGCCACCGAACTGGACGTCATCCGCCATCAGTTGCAACGCAACCGGGTCGAGTTGCTGCAGGCGGAGGGCAGTTTCATCGATCCGCATACATTGCGGCTTGCGGGCCTGGACGGGCACGGCCACTGGGACGTAACCGCCGACAATATCGTGATTGCCGTCGGCACCCAAACAACCCGCGACGCCCATGTCGAGTTCGACGGGCAACGCATATTCACCAGCGACGACATGCTGACCCAGGAAAAGCTGCCGCGCTCACTCGTCGTTATCGGCGCCGGAGTCATCGGCCTGGAATACGCGACGATTTTTTCGGCGCTCGGGGTGCGGGTGACCCTGGTCGACAAGCGGCCGCGCCTGCTGTCCTTCGTGGATCAGGAAATAGTCGATACCCTGGTTTATCAAATGCGGCAGAACCGGATCACCCTGCGTCTGGGCGAGGAAGTCAGCGGCATCGAGAAGTTCCGCGACGAACAGGGCGAACGCGTGCGGGTCACCCTCGCAAGCGGCAAGCAGGTCCAGGCGGAAAGCGCGCTGTACAGCATCGGGCGAACCGGCGCGACGAAAAACCTCAACCTGGAGGCTATCGGTGTTTCGATGGGTGAGCGCCGGCTGATCAAGGTAAATGAGAAATACCAGACGGACGTGCCGCATATTTATGCGGTTGGCGACGTCATCGGCTTCCCCAGCCTTGCATCGACCTCCATGGAGCAGGGCCGCCTCGCCTCATGCCACGCGTTTGGCGCCCCGGCGGTAAGTGTCCGGAATACCCTGCCCTACGGAATCTATACGATCCCGGAAATTTCCATCGTGGGCCAGAGCGAGGAGGACCTGACCCAGGCCGGCATTCCCTATGAGGTCGGCAAGGCGCAGTACAAGGAGATTTCCCGCGGCCAGATCCTGGGCGATTCCATCGGTATCCTGAAACTGATTTTCCATCTTGAAACGCGCGAACTTCTGGGTGTCGCCATTCTCGGCGAAGGCGCGTGTGAACTGATCCATATCGGCCAGGCAGTCCTTTCCCTCGGCGGGAAAATCGACTATTTCGTCGATACGGTCTTCAACTATCCGACACTGGCCGAATGTTACAAAACAGCGGCTTTCGACGGAATCAACCGTTTGAATTGACCCCTTTCCGACCGTGCTTCCAGGCTTGTCAGCAAGCCTGCGCCCGGTGAAAATGGTATCAGGGATACCGCATGCCGTTGCGGTCCTCCGACTTGACAATTACTGCTTCACGAATCCTGAGAGGGGAAAGCCATGCTGCTCGACCACCGCACCTACACGCTTCGGCCCGGAACGATCAAGAAACACCTGGAACTATATGAAAAACTTGGAAAAAAACCGCAGAGCCGCCATCTCGGCCAGCCGGTCGCCTATATGACGACCGAAACCGGCAATGTGAATCAATACGTCCATATCTGGGCCTACAAGGACGCGGCGGACCGCGCCACCAAACGCGCAGCCATGCAGGCGGACCCGGAATGGGTTGCCTATACCCAGGCCAGCGCCGAACTCGGCGCGCTGGTCAATCAGGAAAACAAGCTGATGATCCCGGTCGGTTTCTATCCCGAACCCAAGAACTAAATCAGATCGTGGTTTGTCGGAATCGCACACGGCGATCCAACGATCACGCGAGTCCGATTTATCCTGTTGAAAACAGAGCAACTTCACAGGATTGAATGGAACCAGTTGTGGTTCTATTCAATCCTGATGTGCTCTGGTCATCAGCCCGCCAGTCCAGGCGGTGGCTTCCAGAGGCGCCGGCGAGGGCAACGATACCGATCAGAATATCATGAAACATCGCAGGCGCTCCTGCGGCCGGGCGTATAGCGCCTCGCGCATGAAAAAGGCCCCGATGAACGGGGCCCGAAAATCCTGAAAATGGTTTCTCAGGTATGGCGCCATCGAACGGCGCCGGTCAGAAAACCCGGTTCAGGATTCAGCTTCCTGCGCTGTATCAAGCGACTGTTCCCTGCGCCGGCCCAGATAGCAGGACAGCAGAAGTACGAGGGGGGCTAAACTCCAAATCAACCAGTAATCCATGAACTCTTCCTCTTTGCTTCCGACCGCGTGACCATCTGTCACGCTGCGCCGCTTCATCCGATGAACAGCATTTAATGTCAATTTTAACGAAACTTCGTCATCCAAATGGGCTACAACAAAATTATTTTTTGCCTTTGCCAACCAGCGACGTAACGTTCCGACGTTTCGATACAGATCCTATCCGGACTTGTTTGTGGATTTGTGACACGTACTTTAGAATTTGCGTATCGCGTCCACTCACTCATCAACGGATATTCTTATTGTTTTTTTTCAAACGGTTGCGATGAACTTCACGAAATTTCACAGCAACGTCGCACGGCTTCCCCGTCTCCAGGGAATCCGACTGTATCGGCAAAGTGTATAGCACGGGTGGCAAAAAAAGGCGACCGGAAAACTTCTGGAACCGGCGAAAACCACCGCGGAATCCTGGAATCCGGTATTCGATATCGTTAACGAGCCTGAAAAATTGTGTCTGTACGACCCGGCGCCATCCTGCGGGGAATTTTACCAGTCGACACCGTCATATTCGAAACGAAAACCGTCGCCGGCCCGGACAATATGGCCCGAAGACGGCAGCGGAAAATGCGCCGTGCAGACGGTCACATCCGTCTCGCAATAACGCTCCAGAAAGCCGCGGCGGGTCCGGCGCGCCGTTTCCACGTCATAGTCGGGGCGCGCCGCCCATTCGGGGTGGCGGCACTGAATCGGACTGTGCATCAGGTCTCCGCTCATCACCATTTCCTGCCCGCCGGATGACAGGCGAAGCGAACAATGATCCGGCGTATGGCCGGGCGTCGATTCCAGCCATACCGAATCGTCCAGCGAATGATCGTTCCCGATAAAGACGGCGCAGCCCGCCTCCTCGATGGGCAGGACACTATCTATAATGTGGCCCAGCGGCGTCTTCTCGTTCATGTCCTTCCAGTAGTCGAATTCCTTTTGCGTAAACAGGTATTTCGCGTTCGGGAATGTCGGCACCCAGCGGCCATCCAGCAAGCGCGTGTTCCAACCGACATGATCCGGATGAAGATGGGTGCACATCACAAAGTCGATATCCTCCGGCCGCAGGCCGGCCGCCGCCAGTGCATTCATATAGGTGCTGTCGGTCTTTAAATGCCAGGAAGGTCGAAGCGGTCGTTCCTTGTCATTGCCGACACAACCATCCACCAGAATATTGTGGTGCCGGGTACGTATGACATAACTCTGCATGGGGAAGAACAGGTTCCCGCTGACCGGATCCATTGCATCGGGTTTCAGCCAGTGCAGGTGCGGTGCCCAGTCTTCCGGTCTGGTTTCGGGAAAGAACCCGTAAGGGTCGAAATCCGGGGAATTCATTTCCAGAATTCTGCCGATCACCAATTCACCCAACTGCCGCTGCGTCATCGCGTTATCCTCCCACGGATTTTCCGCATTTTCATGTCATTGGACCTGTGTGCGCAATATCTGTCAGCCTGACAATCCCGTGTCGCCGGTGAAATGTAAAGATACCGGGCATCCCTGCAGGCGGCAGATTGGACCATTCGGGAATACCAGCCGAACCCGCAGCTTGGCGCCCGCGTCATCGCAACAAGGCGGTATTATCGGAATAGTGTAGGATTTTGCGAAACTTTGTCAGTATCCTGGCGTTTTACCGGCATCCAAGACTGCCGCTTCGGGAAAGATGGCGCGCTGCGATGAGAATAACGCCTGTTTCTTGCCAGTCATCTTGGCAACTACTGGACAACGCAGGAACCTCTGGGCACGATTTTTTAAATTGCAGCTTTTCTTTTGGGGTATAAGTGCTTTAAAAGATGTTTCTCTATTGATTGTGTAATGATTTGAGGAGATCCCTTCCGTGGCTATAAATGAAGAAGAATTGAGCAAAGGACAGCGTGTAAAGCTGACAGCACTTCGAAAATCTCTTGGTGAAGAACTTGCGGATGATGTTTTCGCCAAGTGGCTGAAGCGACATAAATCCGTTTCAACCGAGGACAAACCGGATCCAGTTGCCGAGAAGATTGAAGCCGCACTTGCCGGACTGGTAAATGACGAAACATTCCGTCTCGGTAACCAAGGTTATACTGTCCGGCGCGCCAGGGGCAAAGGTGCTTCAGGCTTTATCGTTTCCAAAAACGAAAAATAGTTATACTTCTTCCAATTCTCGTGAAAGAAGTAACAAAAATAATTGTAAAATCGCTTTCACGCGGCGAGTGAACTTATTCGCGATCATTGCGCAGTTGCACCCAACTGCCATGTATACAATTCGGATTAAATCCGCGGCAGGATGCCCATGAAAAAGCCACCGCAAACCGGTGGCTTTGACGTGTGTCGTTCGGTCCCGGATTTTCAGTTTTGGTCGGAGCGAGAGGATTCGAACCTCCGACCCCTTCACCCCCAGTGAAGTGCGCTACCAGGCTGCGCTACGCTCCGTAAAACGATAGTTCCGATCAGGCGGCACCTTACAGCGGCACCCGGCCACTGTCCAGAAATTGCGGCATCGGCATATCGTGACTAAAGCAAATCGTGATTAATCGGCATCACCCGGGTGATGCCGATTAACACGTGAATTTGCTTTTAATTTAAAGCGATAGAGCAGATCGTGTTTGGTTTTAGTTCGAGTTCAGAATGCGCCGCAAATCGACGAGTTCGGCAAGGATACCTTCGAGCTCCGCACGTGCCGCGGCGGACAGGTTGCCGCCGGCGCCAATCTCAGCCGACACGATGGCCGCATCCTGACCGGTGTTATCCGAATCGCTTCCTTCCAGGACCGATTTCAGACCGGCTTCCCGAAACAGTTTCTGGACACCCTTGATCGTATAGCCGTCGGAATAGAGCAGTTCGCGGATTCGCCGCAATACAGCAACATCCTCGGGCCTGTAATACCGCCGGCCGCCACCGCGCTTCAGCGGCTTGATCTGCGAAAATTTGGATTCCCAGAAACGCAGGACATGTTGCGGAACGTCCAGATCGCGTCCCACCTCGCTAATCGTCCGGAAAGCGGCCGCTGACTTCGCGCTAGATTTCTGGCTGTCCCGTTCCGTTCCGCCTGAATCCATATTCAGTTGCCGTCATATCCATTGCCGGCGTTCACATTAATACGGTTCTTCAACACGTGGCTGGGCCGGAATACCAGCACCTTTCGTGGCAGAATAGGCACCTCTTCGCCGGTTTTCGGATTCCGCCCAATCCGACGCCCTTTCTGACGCACCGCAAAGCTGCCGAATGAGGAAATCTTCACCATTTCCCCTTTTGCGAGAGCATTTGATACTTCCCCCAGTATCGATTCCACCAGATCCGCCGACTCATTACGGGAAAGCCCAACTTCCTGATACACCGCCTCTGTCAACTGCGCCCGCGTCACCGTATTACCCGTCATATTATCCCCCTGTTCTTGCTCGTTTTTTTTACGGTACCGTTCATTGACGGTATCGTCAATTCGAAACAATGGCAAAACCGCACCAATCGACGTGTTATACCGCTGTCACCAGCGGATCAGCGCGGCGCCCCAGGTAAAGCCGCCACCAAGGGCCGTAAGCGCCACAATGTTGCCGGGCCTCAGCCGGTTATCGTCCTGTGCCGCGGCAAGCGCGAGCGGAATGGTCGCCGCAGAGGTGTTCGCCTGGGACTGCACGGTTACAACCACGCGGCGCTCATCCACGCCAAGGCGGCGGCGTATGCTGTCAATTATACGGATGTTGGCCTGATGGGGCACCAGCCAGTCTATTTCGTCCAGGGTCATGTCATTCGCCGCCGCCGCGGTTTCGACCGCGGATGCCATCAGGTTCACGGCGTGCCGGTAAACTTCCTTGCCATCCATCCTGACATGACCGGCGAGCCCGTTCCGCCCCGCACCGCCATCGACATACAATGCCTTGTAATGCGCGCCATCGGAATACAGATGGGTCGACAATACGCCGCGCGCAGGGCCCGCCTCCGGCGGGGCGGCCCGCAGGACCATGGCGCCGGCGCCGTCGCCAAACAGCACACAGGTACTCCGGTCGTCCCAATCGAGAATGCGGCTGAACACTTCGGCCCCGATAACAAGCGCCGTCGTCGCCTGCCCCAGCCTGAGCATATTATCCGCCACGGAAAGCGCATAAATGAAGCCGGAACAAACCGCCTGGATGTCGAAGGCCATCCCTTTGGCGATCCCAAGCGCCGCCTGGACTCTTGTCGCCGTCGCCGGAAACGTATTGTCAGGCGTTGTTGTGGCCAGGATGATCAGGTCGACCTCGTCGGCCGATACCCCTGCCCGGGCCAGTGCCTGCCGGCTGGCCGCCAGCGCTAGATCGGACGCGAGTTCGCCGTCGGCGGCGATGTGCCGCTGGCGAATACCAGTGCGCTTTTGGATCCATTCATCGGAGGTGTCGATCCGCGCCGAAAGATCGTCATTGGTCACGATTTTTTCGGGCAAATAGGCACCGCAGCCGAGCACCACGGCCCGTTGTAAGCTATGCGAAGCGCTCATAGAGGTGCTGTAACCGTCGGAAAATGGCGCAGGGCGAAACGGCTCCGGTCGCCGGAAATAACATCAGGAGTTTCTATAAGTTCGCCGCCTCCCGCGGTTGCGAGGTCTCAACTTTTTCCAGACTCGCAAAGTCATGTTTCATCTTCTCGATGAAACCGTGCAACGCCATGTCGATGCCGACGCCGATCGCGTTGGCGAAGCCAAGCGCATCCGTTCCGCCATGGCTCTTTACGACGATGCCGTTCAGGCCCAGCAGCATGGCTCCATTGTATTCACGCGGATCAATCCGTTCACGCAGTTTCGCAATCGAGCGGCGCACAAAAAAATATCCGATCTTCGAGAACAGGTTCTCCCGGAAGGCCTCGCGCAGGAAGCCTGCATACAGTTTCACAATCCCTTCCGCGGTCTTCAATGCCACATTCCCGGTAAATCCGTCCGTCACGACAACATCCACCGTGCCGGCCGCGATATCGGTGCCCTCTATAAAGCCCTTGAACTCTATCGGAAGATCGGTCGCGCGCAGGATTGCCGCCGCTTCACGAACTTCCTCAACCCCCTTCAGGTCTTCGACGCCGACATTGACCAGCCCGATCGTGGGACGCTCCAGCCCCATGACCGTGCGGGCGAAGACTTCACCCATCACCGCAAACTGCGAAAGGTTCGCCGCATTGCACCGGACATTCGCGCCAAGATCCAGCATCGCCGTCACGCCGCGCGCCGTCGGAAAAAAGCCGCAGATCGCCGGCCGATCGATTCCCGGCAACATTTTCAGGACGAATCGGGCAATCACCATCAGCGCGCCGGTGTTGCCCGCGGAAATCAGCGCATTGGCTTCGCCGTTGCTTACGGCGTCAATCGCCATCCACATGCTCGAATCGCGCCCGCTGCGCAGGGCAGCGGACGGTTTGTCACCGTTGCGGATAACGCCTTCCGTATGCCGCAGGGTCGTTACCTTCGACAATTCGGGATAGCGCGCCAGCAACGGGGCGATCTGCGCCTCATCGCCGAACATCAGAAACCGGACATTCGAATGACGTTCCCGTGCGATTTCGGCTCCGCGCACCACAATTTGCGGGGCACGATCTCCCCCCATTGCGTCGAGCGCGATAACCAATTGCGACGTCAAAATCCAGAGCCCCCTTCGATCAGACCTGCAGCATCAGTAGGAAGAAGCTTCGACAACCTCTTTTTCGCCATAGTAACCGCATGCAGAACAAACGTGATGCGGTCGCTTTAGTTCACCGCAATTGCCGCATTCCACCGAAACCGACGTTTTCAGCGCATCATGCGAGCGACGCATGTTTCGGCGCGACTTGGATACTTTACTCTTTGGAACGGCCATGACTCTACTCTTTCAATACCAGTGGGGCTAAAATTGCCCGGATACATAAACAGAATTACCCCTTACAGCAAGCCTGCACTAAGTCTGATCTTTCCGGCGTGACAACAAGGCCTCAAAAGGCCGATGGGTCGCCGTTCCGGCATCGTCGCTTTCGTCCGTACCGCACTCTAGCACAACACCGGGCGCTCTTGGGTAGGGATCAATGGCGACGCCCAGGCATTGGGCCAGCCATTCGCCGAGTTCGATGGCATTGCCGTGAAACGGCTCGGGCGGGTCTTCCGCATTGGGGTCGAATTCAACTTCCTTATCAAGTTTCTCTTCCGGCCCGAATTTGACCGCCACCGCTTCCTCGATATGCGCCGGCACCGGTTCATCGGTTACCACGCAATTCTGCACGATATCCGCGGCAAAGACGCCATTTACCTGCAACAACGGCGATCCATGGATACGGCGCACCACAAGATCGGCAGTCAAACTGTCGATCGACACCAGATCGAACCGGCGCGCCAGCGCTGCCCGCGGCGCTTCCCCCACGGTCAGTTCCAGGTGCTTTTCCGCAACCCCGACCGTGTCAAGCGGCAGCAGATAGCTATACTCCTGCGTCGGCTCCTCTTGCGGCGTCATCTAGTTTTCTCCGGGTAGCAGGGCGAATCTAACGCGGCCAGCCATGAGGGCGTCCAGCGCCTGCGCGTCAAGCGCCTGTACCGACGCCGTTACATAGGCCGCCACGGCGTTTATTACGGCCGTATCAGGGCAAGCGCCGTTGTCGCCATAAAGGTTGCGATTCAGCGTCTCGGCAACATGCGGTTCACCGGCCTCAAGGGCTTTGGCGTAGGCGGCTGAACGGCCGTAAAAGCCTTCCGCCAGTTTTCTTACCTTCTTGCCGACGCTCAGGTCCCCGACGCCCATTTCCCGAAGGTTTCGGTCCATGTCGTCGAAAATCGCGCCGCTGTACTTCCGGGCAAATGAGGTCGCTGCCGCGTCCTGCTTCAGCCTGTTCAGGACAAGAAAGCAATGCAGGACGATTGAATCGAAGCGCCCCACGGGCGTATCGGGTACGCCCCAAGCCTCATAGAACACGGCTTTCCGCGCCTGATCCACCGTCGCCTGGTACAGGCGATAGGATGCCATGTCGAGGTCCGAAACACGGAACAGCTTTGAGAACGACAAATCCATCGAATGACTATACCCCGAGCCGCCGCAATGCGTTGACACTTTCCGGGCCCGGTGCAATTTTGACACCGTTTCCCATCCGCAGAATTTTACCAGGCCTGTAAAACATGGTTATCCGTAAAGCCGGAGTCAAAGCCCTCATCGCCCTGGTTCTCGTCGCCACGGCCCTGTCTGCCTGCGCGCCGCGTGTCGCCGTTCGGGGCAACCTGCCCCGTGCGGAGCAACTTGAAAAAATCGTTGTCGGCGAGCAAACGCGTGAGGATGTCCTCGAAATCCTGGGCTCACCGTCCACACTTGGGGTCTTTGATGACAAAATATGGTATTACATCAGCCGGAAGACGGAGAAACTTGCCTTTTTCGATGAAGAAGTCGTCGACCAGCAGGTAGTCGCGATTTACTTCGACGATCAAAATACCGTTCAGGCGATCCAGCAGTATGACAGGGACGATTTGCGCGAAATTGATATGGTCGAGCGGGAAACGCCGACATCCGGCAATGAACTTTCGATAATCGAACAATTCCTCGGTAATATCGGCCGATTCGGCAGAACCCCGCCGTCCCAGTAGTCCGGTGCAACGGCGGGACCGCTTCCGGCGGCCCCGCCTGTTTCATGGTCTTCAGTGCGCAAGCATGGAGAGCAGCAGCAACGCGACGATATTTGTGATCTTGATCATCGGGTTCACCGCGGGACCGGCCGTATCCTTGTAGGGATCGCCGACCGTATCGCCCGTTACCGCGGCATGGTGGGCATCGGAGCCCTTGCCGCCGTGATTGCCATCCTCGATATACTTCTTGGCGTTGTCCCAGGCGCCGCCACCGGCGGTCATGGAAATGGCCAGGAACAGGCCCGTGACAATGACGCCCAGCAGCATCGCGCCCAATGACGAGAACGCGGCGGATTTTCCGGCAATCAACAGGACGACACCGAACACCACAATCGGCGCCAGAACCGGCAACAGCGACGGAACGATCATTTCCTTGATCGCCGCCTTGGTCAGCAGGTCGACGCAGGTGCCGTATTCCGGCTTGCCCGTGCCTTCCATGATCCCGGGAATTTCCCGGAACTGCCGGCGCACTTCGATCACGACCGAACCGGCCGCACGACCGACAGCCATCATGCCCATCGCCCCGAAAAGATAGGGCAGCATGCCGCCAACGAAGAGGCCGACAACCACGAAGGGATTAGACAGCGAGAAGTCCAGCACGACGCCCGCGAAATACGGAAACTCGGCCGCATTGGCGATGAAGTACTGCAGGTCCTGCGTATACGCCGCGAACAGAACCAGCGCACCCAGGCCGGCGGAACCGATCGCGTATCCCTTGGTCACTGCCTTGGTGGTATTGCCAACGGCGTCCAGGGCATCGGTCGTCTTGCGGACGTCCTCTTCCATCTCCGCCATTTCGGCGATGCCGCCGGCATTGTCCGTCACCGGACCGTAGGCATCCAGCGCCACGACCATGCCGGCAAGCGCAAGCATTGCCGTCACCGCGATGGCGATCCCGACAAGTCCCGCCTGCAGGTAGGTGACGATGATTGCCGCACAGATAATCAGTGCCGGAACAGCCGTCGCCTCCATGGAAATGGCCAGCCCCTGAATGACGTTCGTGCCGTGACCGGTTTCAGACGCTTTGGCGATTGCCCGCACGGGGCGGTAGTCGGTCGAGGTATAATATTCGGTGACCCAGATGATCAACCCCGTCACAATCAGGCCGGTCAGCCCGCAGATAAACAGGTTCATGCCGGTGAACGAGGCGCCAAGGACGTCAAACGCCGTGTCCATGCCCAGCACAAAGCTGGTTACCGGGTACAGGGCAATCGCGGAAAGAACCGCGCAGACGATGAAGCCCTTGTACAACGCGCCCATGATGTTCTGGCTGGCGCCCAGCTTCACGAAGAACGTCGAAATTACCGAGGTCACGATGCACACGCCGCCGATCATCAGCGGATACAGCAGGAACGCTTCCTGTTGCTCGCCGACGAAAAAGAGCAACCCCAGAACCATCGTGGCCACCATCGAAACGACATAGGTTTCGAACAGGTCGGCCGCCATGCCCGCGCAGTCGCCGACATTATCGCCGACGTTATCGGCAATCACCGCGGGGTTCCGCGGATCGTCTTCGGGAATGCCCGCTTCGACCTTACCGACAAGGTCGGCGCCGACATCCGCACCCTTGGTGAAGATACCGCCGCCAAGACGGGCAAAGATCGAAATCAGCGAGGCGCCGAAGCCCAGCGCGACCAGCGGACCGACGAGGTCACGCCCGCCGACGCCGAGGGTCAGCAGAAGTTTGTAGAAACAGGCGATACCCAGCAGCGCCAGACCGGCCACCAGCATGCCCGTGACCGCACCCGACTTGAACGCGAGATCGAGTCCCGTCGCCAGCCCCTGCCTCGCGCCTTCCGCCGTGCGCACATTGGCGCGCACCGATATATGCATGCCGATATACCCGGCGGCGCCGGACAGTACGGAACCGATAACGAAGCCGATTGCCGAATGCAGGCCCAGCAACAGCCAGACCAGGACAGCGATTATGACGCCAACAAACGCGATTGTCGTGTACTGCCGGTTCAGGTAGGCAGCGGCGCCTTCCTGAATTGCCGCGGCAATTTCCTGCATACGGGCGTTACCCGCACTGGCGTTGAGCACCGCATTACCTGCGTAGGCCCCATAGAGCAGCGCGAATACGCCGCAACCGATGACGATCCAGAGCATATCGTCCCATTCCTTATTCTTGTTTGAAGATGATGCACACCCACCGGAAACGATCAGGAACCGCAGTCCCGAATCAGCGCCGGCCCAAAAAACCGGGCGGAACATGCCAGAACGGCCTTTGAAAGGCAACTGGCGATACGAAATCGGAGAATTGCCCGAAATCCGGGCAGTCCCGCGGCTCCCGACCCGTCAGGCGGCAATCCGGGTGCGGCCTTGCCAAACCCGTAACCAGATTGTCGCAAGCAGCACAAGCGCCATCGGGCCCAGCATGGCGAAATTTATCCACGCCCATCCCGAATAATAGAGAATCTGTCCGGAGGAAAAACTGGCGCCCGCAACAGCGGAGAAGACGAGAAAATCGTTGAGCGCCTGCACCTTGCCACGCTCCGCGGGCGTATAGCATTCAGTCAGCAACGTCGACCCGCCGACGAACATGCAGTTCCAGCCCAGCCCGATCAGCACCAGCCCCGCCCAGAACTGCAGCAGCCCGCTGCCCGTCATACTGACCAGGACCGCCGCCGACATTAAAACAATTCCCACGGTGATGATATTCAGTACACCGAACCGGCTGATCAGGTGCCCGGTAAAGAAGCTCGGAACGAACATGCCCAGAATGTGCCACTCGATCACGAAAGCGGTATCAGCAAAGCTGAGCCCGTCATGCATCATCGCCAGTGGCGTCGCGGTCATCGCCAGCACCATGATGGCGTATCCGAACATGGCGGACATCGCGGCAACGATAAAGGCGGGTTGGGCGGCAATCTGTTTCAGCGGCCGCCCGGCCTCCTGCCGCTCGGACGCTGTCAATGGCGGAATGTCAAGGAACTGCAATACGAAAATCGCGCACAGGATCAACACGGCAACGCAGGCGTAGTTTCCCGCATAGCGGACCGGATCGAATAATCCGATGCTCGCCTTCGCCAGTTCGGGACCGACGATCGCGGCGATGACGCCGCCTGCCAGGACATAGGAAATGGCCCGGCTGCGATAGGCCACCGTCGCCGTATCCGCGGCGGCAAACCGATAATACTGCCAGAACGCATTATGCACGCCGAGCACGGCGGATGCGCAGACGAATCCCGTGAAACTTTCGTAATACACCGCCAGCGCCGCGGCGGTAGTGCCGGCGAATCCGATACACTGCCCGGTCGTGAAGCCGGCGCGCCGCCCGACGCGACGCATCAGCAGCGACGCGGGGACGGTGCCGATCATGGTTGCAAGGAACTGGCACGCGACAGGCAGGGTCGCCAGGCTCTTGTCCTCGGCCAGCATGAAGCCCACCAGCGCCGCAACCGTCGCCACGAGTGAGGAACCGCTCATCGCCAGCGCCTGGCACAGGGCGAGAAGCAGAACGTTTCGACGGGTCGGATCGCGGCGGAGAGCGGCCAATTCGGTCATCCGGAATTTATGAGAAGACGGTCGATAATGCAGAAAAATACAGTCATCGCGGCATTGTGGCGCCGCAATGGTCAGATTTCGATGTCATATCACGGGAACCGAATACGGATCAAACAGCGGTTGTCCGGTATTAATTTGTGCCGCGGCGCTCAAACACGCTCTGGATCAGCACGTCGATGATCCGCTCCTTGCCGATGGCGCTGCCGCTGGCCTCGATCAACCGGCTCTTCACAGCCTTGACGTTGACGCCGTCATCCAGTGACGGCAGGTTGGCGTAATACCGGGTCATCGAGTCGATGAAAACATCGCGCAGCTTCGGCATCTTGTTTTCCGCCAGCGCCTTCGATTCAGCATCGCGCATTTCAAGGGTAATATTCAGCACGATATATTTCTGCACGCCGCCGCCGCGGATGACATGCATGCTCAGCGGTTCCATCACGACGAACAGGGGATCGGCCGGCATGACCACCGTTTCCTCGACCTTTGCATCGACATCGCGGAACAGGAAATACCACGCGGCGCCGCCACCGAGCGCCAGAACGACGACCACTATGACGATGATCAGTTTCATGCCGTTAGCGCCTTTTCCTGCCGGCTGTTTCGATGGACGAAAAGCATGGCGAGGATAAAATACGAATGGTTAACAGGGCGTTATTCATGGGTGTATCCAAGCCGGGTCAGCGCCATCGGCAATCCGGCCGAATCCAGCACCGTCACGCCATCGCCGTCCTCAATGCGTCCGATCGCGGTGACCGGCACGCCGATTTCCCGTGCCAGGTCGTTCAGCGCCGCCAGCGCCGAATCCGGCGCCGCAAAGACCAGTTCGTAGTCGTCGCCTCCGGTCAGCACATTTGCCAGCAATGACGGATCGTCCTGCAATACAGCGGCCGCCGCCTCCGATAAGGGAACGCGTTCGGCGAAAATTCGGGCGGCAACGCCGGACGCATCGGTAATATTCTCCAGATCTGCGACCAATCCGTCAGAGATATCCGCCGCGGCATGCGCGAGGCCCCGAAGTCGGGGCCCCAGGATGCAGCGCGGCTGCGGCCGCTGGTATCGCCCGACCAGGCAGCCCCTGTATTCCGGCAAAAGTTCGGGAAGGCGGTCCTGTAGCGCCTTCAGGCCCAGGGCGCCATCGCCGATGGAACCGCTGACGAACACCGTATCGCCCGGCCGCGCGCCATTGCGCAGGATTGCGCCGCCGGCGGGAACCGTGCCGAACGCCGTCAGGGTCAGCGTGACCGGACCCGTTGTCGACACCGAATCGCCGCCGATCAGCGCGATGCCGAATTCAGCCTGCTCCACCGCCAGACCGGCCGTGAAATCCGCGACCCAATCATCGTCCAGCGACGGCGGGAACGCGACATTGAGAGTATAGGCGAGCGGCGTTGCTCCCTTCGCCGCCAGATCGGACAGATTGACCCGCAGCAACTTGGCAGCGACCAGGCCGGGCGCCTCGTCGCCGATATAGTGAATCCCGGCGACAATGGTATCAGTGGTGACGACAAGCTCCGTTCCGATGGCCGGCGCGATGACCGCCGCATCGTCCGTCAGCCCGTATGCGCCCGGGAAGCCCGCCGCCAGCGGCGCGAAATACGTTGCGATCCGGTCGAATTCATTGCGCTTCGGTCGTTCGGTCACGCGACCGGCCTCCCATTTCGCCGGACCGCGTCTCGCGGGCAAGGCGGTCGAGAATGCCATTGATCAGCGCCGGTTCCCTTTTTTCGAAAAAGGCCTTGGCGACATCGACATATTCGCTGATCGACAATGGCGGGTCGATATCCGGCCGCATCAGGATTTCAAAAGCGCCGGCGCGCAGGATTTCCCGTATCAGCAGTTCCAGGCTGGAAAAATCCCAGTCCCCCTGCAGGACCGATTTCAACCGCTCGTCGATTTCGTCGCGGCGCTGCATCACGCCCAGCACCAGTTCGCCGAACAGCGCGGGATCGGCCTCCACGAGCTGCTGGCCATCCAGTTCGCCGCCGAAGCGGTAGCGGTTGAACTCGCCGACAACGGTTTCCGCCACCCCACCGGCCAGTTCGAGCTGATACAGTGCCTGTACGGCCGCAAGGCGCGCGGCGCTGCGCCGCTTGCCCTTGGAAACGGTCGGTTTTCGCGTCATGTCAATTGAAAGCGGCTGCGCAACGCGACCATCGCCAGACAGGCCTCCACCGCCGCGGCCCCCTTGTTTCCCCGGTCCCGGGCGGCCCGCGCCCAAGCCTGCTCGCCTGTCTCGCAGGTCAGGATACCGTAACCGATGGCCGCAAGCCGTTCCGTCGCCAGATTCTGCAGCGCCCGTGCGCTTTCCTGGCAAACATAATCATAATGCGTCGTCTCGCCGCGGATGACGCAGCCAAGGGCGACATACCCGTCAAATTTCCGCCCCCCTTCCGCCGAGCCGCTGGCCGCCATCGCGAAGCGGATCGTGGCGGGGATTTCGAATGCGCCGGGCACGGCAAAACGTTCATGCGTCGCCCCCGCGGCCTCCAGCGCGGCAATCGCGCCAAGCGCCATTTCATCGGCCAGGTCATCGTAGAACCGGGCTTCGACGATCATGATATGCGGGGCGGCGTCAGTCATTATTGATCATCCGATAGTGCAACGGGAATGGAGCGCTGGCTGACCACGTTCAGGTCATACCCTTCGATACCGATAATTTTCTTCCGCGAGTTCGACAGCAGGATCATGTTGTGAACGCCCAGATCCAGGAGGATCTGCGCCCCGATGCCATAATCACGCAATTCCGCGGGATGCTGGACAACCGCTTTTGCGGACTCGCCGTTCGCCGCATGGACCGTATCGGAAATGAGTGTGGGATACCACTCCCGCAGGACCACGACCACGCCGCGCCCCACCTCGCCGATCAGCTTCATTGCGCCATGCAGGGGGCCGGTCTCGCCATTGGCGATTTCGCCCAGCGCGTCCTGGAACAGATTGACCGCATGCATCCGCACCAGCGGCGGCTCATCGCCGGCCAGGTCCCCTTTCACCAGGACGACATGTTCCGAATAGGTGACCTTGTTCGCATAGACATAGAGGTTCCAGTCGCCGCCATGCCGGCTCTTCAGCGTCGTTTCGGCAACCCGTTCTATCGTGCGGTCGTGACGGCGACGATAGGCGATCAGATCCGCGATAGTGCCTATTTTCAGTCCGTGGAACTGCGCGAACTTCACGAGGTCTTCGCGGCGTGCCATGGTGCCGTCATCGTTCATGATCTCGCAGATCACGCCTGAGGGGTTCAGTCCGGCGAGACGGGCGATATCGACCGACGCCTCCGTATGCCCGATCCGCACCAGCACGCCGCCGTCGCGGGCCATCAGCGGAAACACGTGTCCCGGCGTCGCGATATCCGCGCCGCCCTTGGTCGGGTCGATGGCGACCGCGATGGTACGCGCCCGGTCCGGGGCCGAAATGCCGGTCGTAACCCCTTCCCGCGCCTCAATCGAAACGGTGAAGGCGGTTTCCAGACGGCTCGAATTCTGCTGCGGCAGGAGCGGCAGGCCAAGCTGCGCGATGCGTTCCCGTGTCATCGCGAGGCAGATCAGCCCGCGGCCGTGTTTGGCCATGAAATTGATGACGTCCGGGGTCGCCATCTGCGCCGGAATGACCAGATCGCCTTCATTTTCGCGATCCTCGTCATCGACCAGGATGAACATCCGGCCGTTGCGCGCGTCCTCGATCAGTTCGTCAATGGAATGCTTGTAGTCGCTGAAAGCCACTTTATTACTCGCCTCGCCAGTGCCATCGTTTGCCGGACAGCGTCATCACGCTTCAGTCATATCCGAATGAAGCCGCGCAACATATCGGGCGAGGAGGTCTACCTCAAGATTAACGTTGTCGCCCGTCCGAAGCGTCCCGAATGTCGTTTTTTCCGCGGTATGGGGGATGATGTTCACGCCGAAGCGGCTGCCGTCCACCTCGTTCACGGTAAGCGACACCCCATCGAGCGCGACCGAACCCTTGCGCGCGATATAGCGGGAAAACGCGGGCGGCGCCTCGAATTCGAACCGCAGGCTATCGCCGTCGGGCCGGCGCTCCGTGACCCGCGCCACGCCGTCCACATGCCCCTGGACCAGATGTCCGCCCAGTTCCGCTCCCAGGCGCAGCGACGGTTCCAGGTTGATGTGGCGCCCCTCAAGCCAGCTGCCCAGCGTGGTGCAGGCCAGGGTCTCGGCGGAGACATCGACGGAAAACCAGTCTCCACCCTTTTCGACGACAGTCAGGCACGCGCCGGAACACGCTATCGACGCCCCGATTTCGACCTTTTCCATATCGAACGCCGTGCCGATCACGAAGCGACGGTCCCTGTCGCCGTCCGCCGCGCGCAACGCGCCGACATCCATGATCAGTCCTGTAAACATGCCGCTACTTTATCAGCCGTTCCGCGGCATGTCCCGCCGCTCAAACAATTCCATCACATCCGCCCCCACGGGAATGACCTCAACCCGCGCGAACCGCGCCATGTCGGTAGGGCTGGAGATTCCATAGGCAGCCACTGCCGGAATACCGTCGCCACCCATGATCCCCGCGGTGCGGAACCAGACTATGCGATCGACAAGCCCGGCGGCTATGACCGCGCCGGACAGCGTTCCGCCGCCTTCGACAAGCAGCCGGGTGATGCCCCGTGCCGCGACCGCCTGCATCGCGGCATGGATGTCCGGCCGCCCCGCCGCATCCGCAGCCACCGCGATAATCTCCACTCCCCGGCCGCGGTAGTCGTCCGCATTTCCCGCGTCCGGCAGCGTGACAATCCATGTCGGCGTTTCCCGTGCCGTGCGCACAAGCTGCGAGTTGACCGGCAGGCGCAACCGCCCGTCCAGGACAATACGGACCGGTGAACGGTCCCCCAGCCCCGCCAGCCGGCAGGTCAGCGACGGATCGTCCGTACAGGCCGTGCCGGCGCCGATCATGATGGCGTCATAACTCGCCCGCAGGAGATGACCCCGTGCGCGCGCTTCCGGGCCGGTGATCCATCTGCTGGCCCCGCCCCCGGCGGCGATCCTGCCATCCAGCGTCGTTGCCGCCTTAAGGGTTACCAGCGGCCGTCCGTCGCTTATACGCCGCAGGAACCCCGCATTCACGAATTCCGCTTCGGCGCGCAGCACGTCGCGGATGACTGTCACGCCGCCGGCCTGGAGTTTCTCGTGGCCGCCGCCCGAGACCCGGGGATCCGGATCCTCCAGCGCCGTCACGACCCGCCGGATACCGGCCTGCAGCAATGCCTCGCTGCAGGGCGGCGTCCTGCCATGATGGTTGCACGGCTCCAGCGTGACATAGGCGCAGGCGCCGGCCGCCTTCGCGCCGGCCCGCGCCAGCGCCTCGGTTTCCGCATGCGGGCGTCCGCCCGGCTGGGTCCAGCCCCGGCCCACGACACGGCCATCGGCGACGATGACGCATCCCACCGCCGGATTGGGCCAAACGGCGCCCAGTCCGCGTCGCGCCAGAGACAGCGCCGCACGCATGTAATATTCGTCGCCCGGGTCAGTCCCCGTCGACACCGAGTTCGCCGATGATGAAATCTTCGAAATCCTTGGCTTCACGGAAATTCCGGTAGACCGAAGCAAATCGGACATAGGCGACCTTGTCCAGCGTCAGCAGCGCTTCCATGACCAGTTCGCCGATCTGGTCCGCGTTGATCTCGGCCTCGCCGGAACTCTCCAGCCGGCGGACGATCCCGTTGACCACCCGGTCCACACGGTCTTCCTCGACCGGCCGTTTGCGCAGCGAAATCCGCATGGACCGCAGCAGCTTTTCCCGGTCGAACGGTTCGCGCTGGCCACCCTTCTTCAGCACGGTGAGTTCGCGCAACTGGACGCGCTCGAACGTCGTGAACCGTGCGCCGCAGTTCGGGCAGTACCGGCGACGGCGGATAGCCGAGTTATCCTCGGTCGGCCGCGAATCCTTAACCTGTGTATCCCCATGGGCGCAAAATGGACAGCGCATGTTCAGACCTCCCCGGTCAATGGACTAATGAAAGTCCGCATAAATTGGAAATCGCTTGCACATTTCCGATACCCGCGCGCGGACGCCTGTTTCGGTCGCCGCATTGTCGTCGCGGTTTTTGGCAAGGCCGCGAAGCACCTCCACGATCAGGTCGCCGACATGGATGAATTCCGCCTGGCCGAAACCACGCGACGTCGCCGCCGGACTGCCGAGCCGGACCCCGGACGTAACGCCGGGTTTTTCCGGATCGAAAGGAATACCGTTCTTGTTGCAGGTCAGCCCCGCCCGTTCGAGGCTGGCTTCCGCGATATTGCCGGTCAGCCCCATCGGTCGCAGGTCGACCAGCATCAGATGCGTATCGGTTCCACCGGAAACGATGTTCAACCCGCCCTTTACCAGCGTCTCCGCAAGCACGCGGGCGTTACCCGTCACTGCCTGCGCGTATTGCCGGAAGGACGGCTGCAGCGCCTCGCCGAACGCCACGGCCTTGGCCGCGACAATATGCATCAGCGGCCCGCCCTGCAGGCCGGGGAACACGGCGCTGTCGATCTTGCGCGCCAGCGCCTCGTCATTGGTCATGATCAGCCCACCCCGCGGCCCGCGCAGGGTCTTGTGCGTGGTGGAAGTGACCACATGGGCATGGCCGATCGGGCTCGGGTGCACACCGCCGGCGACCAGGCCGGCGAAATGCGCCATATCGACCATCAGATAAGCGCCGACGGAATCCGCAATGGCGCGAAACCGGGCGAAATCGATCACTCTCGGATAGGCGGAACCGCCGGCAATGATCAGCTTCGGCTGGTGTTCCTTCGCCAGTTGCTCAACCTCATCGAAATCGATCAGGTCGTCCTGGCGGCGGACGCCATACTGCACCGCGTTAAACCATTTGCCCGATACGTTGGGCCGTGCGCCATGGGTCAGGTGACCGCCCGCCGCCAGCGACATGCCCAGGATCGTTTCGCCGGGTTTGACCAGCGCCAGGAACACCGCTTCATTCGCCTGGGCGCCCGCATGGGGCTGCACATTGGCGAAGCCGCAGCCGAACAGTTCTTTGGCGCGGTCGATCGCCAGCCGCTCCGCCACGTCGACGAATTCGCAGCCGCCGTAATACCGGCGCCCGGGATAGCCTTCGGCATACTTGTTCGTCAGCACCGAACCGGCGGCCTGCAGCACAGCGCGGCTGACGATATTCTCCGATGCAATCAGTTCGATCTGGTCCTGCTGGCGACCGCATTCCGCCACCAGGCTCGCATGCACTTCCGGATCCGTATCCGTCAATGCGGCGGTAAAAAATGTTTTGTTTTCTGTCATCTGTAGCACGTTATTCACCTGTTACATCCGTTCTTTTCGAGTCGATCCGTATCGTCGTTGCAAGGCCCTAGGACATTTTGACGATGCGCCGGGCATGGCGGGGATTGCTGTCCCCTTCGAATGCCGTCGCCAGGAACACCGTTACGCAGTCGCGCGCGAGCTCCGGGCCCAGGGTCCGCGCGCCCAGCGCAATGACATTCGCGTCATTATGCTGGCGCGACAGCCGGGCATCGGTCGTGTCATGGCAATGCGCCGCCCGGATATGCCGGTAGCGGTTCGCCGCGATCGAAATGCCGATCCCCGTGCCGCAGATCAGGATACCACGCCCGGCCCGGTCATCCGCCAGCGCCTGAACCAGCGCATCGGCGAAATCTGGATAATCCACGGAATCCGGACCGTCCGTTCCAAGGTCAACGACCGAATACCCCTGCTCCGTGAGGAAACCGGCGATGTCGGCCTTCAAGACATAACCCGCATGATCCGATGCAATTGCGATGGCTTTTACTGATCCTGTGCCTGCATTCACGTCCTACCGGCCCCTTTTTCAGAGTTATCGGACCTAAGCGGCACCTCCCGCCAAATCCAGTGATTTTGAGTTACCATATGTCGCATGCCCGCGCCAGCCTTCCTACAAGGAGTGGCAACCTGGACCGAAGTTTCAGCGTTATTCCGGCTTGAATAACCGTCCGGCGGAATACCGGACAAGAAAATACCATGTCGGCGACAGGCAATTCCCACAACTCCAACCACCGTATCTAGGTATCGATAAGTAACCCATTCATATATCTAGTGCGGCAAAACAGCTTTTGTAATTGTGTAAACTAAATGAAAATTTCCAGTGCAAGCGAATATTTAAACTATTGGTTCGAATAATTGACAACAACAACCCTTTGTGCAAAAAATAGCAACTAACTCGGCTTTTATTGATGGGTGGCGAGGCAATGAGCGACAAGTCGGAAGACAACACGCCGGGCACGGAACTGTCGCAGGGCGACGTACTGCGGATGACGACGGAGGTCGTTTCCGCCTATGTCGGCAACAATACCCTGCCGCCGGCGAAGATTCCGGAAGTCATCAACTCCGTGTTCGGCACCCTGCGGACGCTCGACAGCGGCGGTAGCCATATGAACGGCGACCGGCCGAAACCCGCCGTGCCGATCCGTAAATCCATCACGCCCGACTTCCTCGTCTGCCTGGAGGACGGCAAGAAGCTGAAGATGCTGAAGCGTCACCTGCGTACCACCTACAGCATGACGCCAGAGGAATACCGGACGAAATGGGGTCTCGAAGCGGATTATCCCATGGTCGCCCCGAATTATTCCGCGCAGCGTTCCAGCTTCGCCAAGCGCATCGGGCTCGGCCGCGGCAGGAGCGGCAACGCCTCCTCCGCCACCCGCTGACCCGCCGGCCGCGCATTTCGGCGCCATACGTCAACCCGCCCCCTCAGACGGTCAAACGGTCAGCCCCCCGCGACGCGGCGGTTTCACCGCCTTCGCCATGACCATTTCAAGCTTGCGCCGCGCCGTCATCCGCAGCGCCTGTTCACCCCGCTTCGGATCCCCCACGATGGACACTTCCGTGCCGGTGCGGGTATCGATGGCGGATACCTTCACATAGCTGCCGATCAAAATGAATTCGAAGATGATGCCGTGTTCGTTCTTGCCGCGCATGGTGCCACGAAATCCGCTTACCGTCCCGATGAGCAACCGGAATACGCGGCAGGATAGCAGAATCGCGGAGCGGTCAAACCCTGAAAAACGGGGTCGCCCCGCCAGCCTCGCGCCTTATAGCCCGCCGGTCCCGAACCCCATGCCGCCGCTCCAGAACCGTTCGAGGCGCAGCAGGATCGTATTGGCGTGGTTGAGTTCCTCCACCGGCACCGTATCGGTGCCGAGGCGGTCGGAATGGCGACCGAACATCGCATCGACGACATTGCGCAGATCGATCCCCTTTTGCGACAGGCGGACCCGGATCGAGCGGCGGTCATGCGCCGAACGCTCCTGGATCAGGTAGCCGTTCTCCACCATCTTGCGCACATTGTAGGAGACGTTGGAACCCAGGTAATAGCCACGGTTCGTCAACTCGCCGACGGTCAGTTCGTCCTCGCCGATATTGTACAGAATGACTGCCTGGATATTGTTGATATCCTGCATGCCATGCCGGTCAAGTTCGTTCTTCACGACTTCGAGGAATTGCCGGTGCAACCGCTCGATAAGATGGATGGATTGCAGGTAATCGCTCTTCACTGCCATAGGAGTCATCCGAATTGGTTAATCCTGATTGAACTTCGCATCCAATTATTACCTATTTACTAAAATTTTGCCTCACTTTTTGGCAATTCCCCGCGAATCAAGCCGATTATTGCCGAAAAATCGAGAGATTCATCACCGGACTGGCAGAACAGAGCATACATTGCCGCCGCCGCCGCGCCCATCGGCGTGGCCGCCCCCGCGCCCTGCGCCGCGCCCTGCGCCAGTTTCAGGTCCTTCAGCATCATCGCGGCGGTGAACCCTGCCGGGTAGCCCCGGTTCGACGGCGCCGCCGGCACCGGCCCCGGCATCGGGCAGTAATTGTTCATCGCCCAGCAGGAACTGGTCGCCGTCGAACAGATATCCCACAGGGTCTGCTGGTCGAGCCCCAGCTTCTCCGCCATCACGAAACCCTCGGACACGGCAATCATGGTGGCGCCCAGGATCATGTTGTTGCACAGCTTGGCGACCTGACCATTGCCGACGCCGCCGGCGTGGATGATGGTTCTGCCCATTTCCTCCAGGATCGGCCTGGCGCTGCCGAAGCCGTTCGGCGAACCGCCGACCATGAAGGTCAGCGTACCGCCCGCCGCGCCAACCGTTCCGCCCGAAACCGGGGCGTCGAGCATCTCCAGCTTGCGGTCGGCGGCCATCCGCGCCACCTCGCGCGCCGTCGCCACATCGATGGTGGAGCAATCCAGCAGCAGCGCGCCTTCACGGACATTGTCGAAGACGGATTCGGTATACACGCTGCGCACCTGCGGCCCGGCCGGCAGCATGGTAACGACCACGTCCACGTCGCGGCAGGCATCGCCCGCATCCGCCGCCGCCGTGGCCCCGGCCGCCACCGCCCGCGCCAGCGCATCCGCCGACAGGTCGAAGGCCTTCACGTCATGCCCCGCTTTCACCAGATTGGCGAGCATCGGCCCGCCCATATTGCCCAGCCCGATGAATCCGATCGCCGTCATGTCCGTGTCTCCCCGTAAAGATTTGGTTGGTATCACTCATTCCGGGGCCGCTATGCCGCCACGGCAGCGCCGGAATGAATGATACCCCCTCGCGTCTGGGTGAGGAAGCAACCGAAGCCGCCGACCCCGTCGCAAATTCATACCGATACATTTATCGGCTTAAATTGTTATTCGATGGCAATTATTGGCAAGTGCCGGTCGGCGGCGCGTCTCCGCGCCGCCGTTGCCGAGGAGGTCGGTCCCTGGCGGTCGCTGGGGTCGAAGGCGTCGGTCACCGACATGGAAACCCGGCTCAACCGCCCGCTCGCCAGTCGCGGGCGCGCGGCGGCCCGTTGCCGTCAGCCGGATGTCCCCTCCGCGCGAGATGTTCCTCGATCAGCGCGAGGTTGCGCAAATTCGCCTTGAATCCGATATCGAAAATATCGCCGATCAACGGAATTGAGCCGACAATCATGTCGCCCAGCACATTCGCCGCCATCCGCGCCTTCACCGGCAAGGGGACGCCCAGCGCATGCGCCTGGCCGATGAAATAGACGCCACTGAGCGCCGTAACCGAGTCGCCGATCCCCGGCAGCAACCCCAGCAGGCCATCCAGCCCGATCCGGATACCGGTGCCTGGAATGCGAAACCGGCTGTCCAGCCACCAGGCAACGGTCCGCATCTGCGACAACGTATCACGCCCGGGATCGCGACCGGAATCGCGCGTGCGCGGATTATTCATTTCTTCGCGATCACCCAGATTGCATGGACGAGGCCCGGAATGTAGCCCAGCAGCGTCAGGATGATGTTCAGCCAGAAATGACCGCCGATCCCGACCTGAAGGAAGACGCCCAGGGGCGGGATGAGGACCGAAAAAATGATGCGGAGTACGTCCATGACCATGTTCCGTAACGGATGAGATGCGGAAAATCGTGATTTGGCATAACAACGCGTCGCGCGGCGCCGGGTTCCCCAACCGGGCCGGGTCCTGACGGAAGTGCCGGCGCAAACGGCCTCGCCCACCCGTTATAGGCCTCTACCCGTTATAGAAGGGCCGCCCGGTATTGCGCAGCCACAGCCGCACAAGCCGGCGCTTGCGTTCCGGTTCGGGGTAATCCTCGAAGCCGGTGCGCTTGTGGCCGCAGCGGCGGTTGTCGAGGAACTGCATCTGGCCCGGCTCGAAGTAAAAATCCTTCCACATCGCCGGGTCATCGAGGACCGCCTCGAACGCGTCCAGCGCCGCCGCCCCTTCGGGGTCGAGTTCCTCGCCCGCCAGCCGGTAGCCGTTCATGACCTGGAAGCGCGATAGCCGCGCGACCAGCGCCTCGCCGTCGAACGCGAACAGCGGGTGCCATGTGGTCATCGCGTCGCCCGGCGCGTGTTCGCGCTGGCGGTCGAAATGGAACGGCCGGTAAAGCCGCCGCAGCAGGTCCGGATGGCGCCGCTTCATTTCGTTATGCGCGGCGGTGAAGCTGATGACCCGGCTGATCCCGCCCGATTTCGCCGTCTGCAGGCAGAGCAGCCCCAGGATATGCGGCGGGCAAAGGTTGTAGCTGTTGTCGGTATGGAAATTCTGTTCGACATTGGTGACGTCCGGCCGCACGCCGTTGCCCGGCTTGAGACCGGTATCCTGGACGTCATAGACCATCCAGCCGCGCCAGTTCTGCGCCACCGGCCGGGCCATCACCGACGCCAGCAGCCAGTATATCGCCACCGCTTCCTCGCGGCTGTAGCGATCCATCGGCAAGCGGTCGAGGATCAGGAAGCCGAGCCCTTCGGCAATCTCCGCCTTCGCCCGCCCCATCAGCGCGCGGCACGCAGGCATGTCGAAATGGTCCGGCGACAGGATCTCGACCGGCAGCGGATTGGCCCGCAATTCGGCCACAACCCGGTCCAGTTCGGCACAGCATTCCGGCGGCAGGCGCAGCAGCCCGTCCTCCGGGCCCAGCGTGTCGCGCCGCCAGACGTTGGGGCCGGTGAAATCAGGCAGGATAGCGGGCGGCGATTCGATCATGGCGTCACTTTAGCGCGGAAAGCGGACGGGTTTCTATCCCACATCGTGTTCCGGCGTCCGCATGGCGGGCCAGGGTTCACCGAAATCGGACAGTATGCAGTACAGCCCCCCGACCTCCAGCCGGATGGCCGCATCGCCGGCGAACTGAATTGTCACCGTGCCGCCATCCGCATCGCCTTCGTAAAACAGGGCGAGGAAGGACAGGAACCGGCCGCGGTTGCGCCGGTCGATATTGCGGTAGCCCACATTGCGCACGGCGTCGAAGCGCAGCCCGCTATGGACCCGCTCCGCCGGGCCGCCGGCGCCGGTTTCCCAGCGGAACCGGTTCATCACCATGTACAGGCTGTTTTCGTCCTCCAGATAGGCGATGTCGCCCAGCGGTGTCAGCGCGTCCTGCAGTACAGATGAAATGACGACCAGGTCTTCGGCATCGCGCGCACGCAATTTCAGCGGGGCGTATCCGGCCATCGGTCAGCCGCCTTCCCGGATCCGCTCGATATCGGCGCCGCAGCCCGCCAGTTTTTCCTCCAGTTGTTCGTAGCCCCGGTCCAGGTGATAGACCCGGCTGATGACGGTTTCGCCCTGCGCCGCGAGCCCGGCCAGCACGAGGCACATCGAGGCCCGCAGGTCCGTCGCCATGACCGGCGCGCCGGTCAGGTGAGGCACGCCGCGGATCATGGCCGATGCGTGGTGCAGGTTGATATTGGCGCCCATGCGCATCAGTTCCGGCACATGCATGAAGCGGTTCTCGAAGATCGTTTCCGTCACCATCGAAGCACCATTCGCGACCGACAGCAGCGCCATCATCTGAGCCTGCAGGTCGGTCGGAAAGCCGGGAAAGGGTTCCGTCATCACGTCGGTTCCATTGATCCCGCCCCGTTCGGCGCAGACGCGGATGCCGTTCGCAACCGGTTCCAGCGTCAGCCCGGCAGCGCGCAGCGTATCGGCCGCCACGCCGATCAGTCCCAGTTCGATGCCCTGAAGTTCCAGGCAGCCCCCCGCCATGCCGGCGGCGATGGCGAAGGACCCCGCCTCGATCCGGTCGGCGATGATCTCATGGCGCGCGCCATGCAGGCTGTCGCGGCCCTGGATCACGAGGGTATCGCTGCCGATTCCATCGATCTCCGCGCCCATCGCCACCAGGCACTGCGCCAGATCGGCGACTTCCGGTTCACGGGCCGCATTGACCAGCCGGGTTTCGCCCTTCGCCAGGCAGGCGGCCATCATCAGGTTCTCCGTCGCTCCGACGGAGACGAAGGGGAAAACGATTTCCGCTCCGTGCAGCCCTTTCCGGGCGCGGGCCTCAATATAGCCGCCCTCCAGCTCGATTTCCGCGCCCATCTGCTGCAGGCCGCGAACATGCAGATCCACCGGCCGCGTTCCGATGGCGCAGCCGCCCGGCAGCGATACCCGCGCCATTCCGCAACGCGCCACCAGCGGCCCCAGGACCAGGGCGCTGGCCCGCATCTTGCGCACGATATCGTAGGGTGCGGTTGTGCTGGTGATGACCGGCGTCCGCAGCGACATCTCATGCCCCGCGCCCGCCGCATACATGTCGATTTCCGCGCCATGCTGCCGCAGCAATTCCGCCAGCGTTCTGATATCGGCCAGCCGGGGCACCCGCGACAGGACCAGCGTATCGCCGGTCAGCAGGCTGGCCACCATCAGCGGCAGGGCCGCGTTCTTCGCCCCGCCGATGGCGATCCGGCCGTTCAGGCTGTTGCCGCCGCTGATCCTTATCTGGTCCATGCCGCTCCTCGGCGGTGATTCGGGGGTCTCGAAAACGTCAGCGGGCTTGATGGCGTTCAGCAGGTCATGCGGCGACATGGGATGCTTTCTTATCAGGGAATTGCAGGTGGATAGCGGCTTTTTCTACGAAAAGAATATGACCATCACAAGGCATCCCTGCCCGGCGCGCTATTTGTCGCGAACTGGCGTATCCTCCGGACCGGGCACGCCGGACCGGGCGCGGCTTTGTTGCTTTCGTTTCAGCAGGTTATCGCGCAGCGCCGCGGCCAGCTTGTCCTGGCGCCCGCCCGCGCCCGCCTTGTTCGCCTGGGTTCGCGGTTTTCCCCCCGCCAGCCTGTCATCCGTCATTTTACACCACCGAGTCGCCCGGACCGATTCCTTCGCCGCCTCAGCATACGCCGTCTTGCCGCCGCCGACCACATATGCCATAAGGCACCCCTCGTTTCGGGCCGCCGTAGCTCAGGGGTAGAGCACACCATTGGTAATGGTGAGGTCCACAGTTCAATTCTGTGCGGCGGCACCATTTTTCCTCGCCGGAACGTCTCAGTTCCCTTTTTCCTGGTCGGCGATCTCCTGCATCCGCTCGCTCATGCGCACGCGAGAGGAAATCCAGGTCAGGATGACGACGGCAATGGCCAGGCCGATGGCGAGCGGGCTGTTGAACAGGGCCGCCAGCCAGTCGCCGTCATTGATCAGCAGTCCCCGGCGCAGGTTCTCCTCCGCCTGCGGGGCCAGCAGGAAGGTGATGATCAGCGGCGCTTCGGGGATTTTGAACACCCGCATGAAGTAACCCAGCAGACCGAAGAACAGCATGACCAAAACGTCATAGGGGTTGTTCTCGTAGCTGTAGGAGCCGATCACCGCCATCAGCATCACGACCGGCACCAGCAGCGGCGCCGGCAGTTCGCCCAGCTTCGCATAAACGAAGGCGAAGATGCGGCCGATGCCCAGATTGAAGATGTTGCCAACCAGCAGGATGATGAACAGCGAATAGATGATCGTCGGAAACAGCTCGAACATGCGCGGCCCCGGCGTCGCCCCCTGCAGCATCAGCGCGGCGCCGATCAGCGCCGCCACCGCGCTGCCCGGAATGCCGAAGGCAAGCAGCGGGACCAGCGTCGGCCCGACGGTCGCGTTGTTGCCGGCCTCCGCCGCGGCGATCCCTTCCAGCCGGCCGGTGCCGATCTTCTTTTCCGGGAATGTCTGCTTGGCGATGCCATAGGACAGGAAGGCGCCGACGGTGGAGCCGAGCCCCGGCAGCATGCCGACGAAGGTGCCGACGCCCAGCCCGATGCCCATTTCACGCCAGCAGCTGAAATATTCCTTCCAGCTTATGCCTTCCCCCGAGGTCGTAAGCATGCTCTTGACCGTATCGCCCAGTTCACGCGCCTGCTTGCTTTCCCGCACGATCTCGACCGATTTTTCGATCATCGCGCCCATGGCGAAAACGCCGATGACAACCGGAATCAGATGCACGCCATCCGCCAGCCACCACAGGTCGAAGGTGTTCCGCGAGACAGAACTGATCGGGTCGACGCCGATGGTGCCGACATAGAGCCCGATGGCCGCGCTGAGCATGCCCTTGGCCAGATGCGGGCCGCTGAGGGCGCCCAGCATGCAGACCGCCAGCACCATCAGCCAGAAGCGTTCGGAGGGGCCGAACTGAAGCGCCACCAGCGCCAGCAGCGGCGCCACCATCACCGTGATCAGGTCGCTGAGGAAATCGGCGGTCACCGATGCGTAGAGCGCCATCAGCAGCGCCTTGCGCCCCTTGCCCTGCTGCATCATCTTGTGGCCGTCGAAGACGGTCGCCGCCGCCTCGGACGTGCCGGGCGTGGCGAAGCTGATCGCCGATATCGAGCCGCCATAGATCGCGCCCTTGTACAGCCCGATCAGCAGGCCGAGCGCCGGCGCCTGGCCCATCGTGAAGGTCAGGGGCAGCATCAGCGCCACCCCGGTGGAAGCGGACAGTCCCGGCATGGCGCCGACCCCGACGCCGATGAAAACCCCGACCGCCAGCCACAGCATGGTTTCAAAGGTGAAAACGAGTTGCACCGCCTCATAGAATGCATCTACATTGAACATGGTTTTGCGCCTAGATCGATATGATGCTGGTGGGAAGGTAGATGCTGATCGACCAGAACAGGCCGAAGATCACAAGCGTCATGACGATCCCGGCAATCGCGGCGCTCCGCATTGGCCGCACGCCAAGGAACCAGGTCGCGGCAAACATGAAGACCGGCGTGATCAGCAGGAAGTCGATATTCCAGGCCAGTTCGAAATAGGCGTAACAGACCAGCACGGCCACCACGGGCACAATGAAATTGAACCGCCCGGCCTTTGCGACATCCTCCTCGACGACATTGCGATGCCTGTCGAACAGCAGCGCAGCCGAACAAAGCAGCATCGTGAACGCCGATATCACCGAGAAAAAACCGAGCCGGAAACCATCACGCAAGACCTGGTATATCCAGTCTTCCGTCGACAGATAGATCAGCAACAGGATGACAATACCGACCAGGCATGCGCCCACGCCGCGATTTGTCCGGAGCCAGTTGCCGCGTGCTTCGCCAGCGGCGTTATTGCTATCCAAGGCCTCTTCCCCCCGATTGTCCCGTATCCATGCCCGCGCGCCCGTCACCGGGCTTCCACGGGGTGGGCGTCGCCTGTCCGCCGCGCGGACAATCCCCGTCCGGAGCCGGATTTATCCGGCCCCGGCGGCGATCAGGTCGTGACGGTTACTGGAACAGCGCTACGTTTTTCTTGGACGATTCCAGGATCTCGGAATAGGCCTTCTGGGCTTCGTCATGCGGTACGTAGACGATCACTTCACCCAGTTTTTTCAGCATGTTGACGACCGGCTTTGATTCCAGCATTTCACCCAGTTTCGCGGACATGATCGCAACCTGCTCGTCCGGTGTATCGGGATGCATGCCGATAAAGCGCGGCGGGTTGAACGGCTTCAGGCCCAGGGTCTTGGCGTTCGGGACGTCGCCGATCACTTCCTTCGCGTCGGGCGGATAATCCGTATCGGTCGCGTTGAACACGACGGCATGCTTGTCCATCACCGTCACCGCCGTGGATGTGGTGACCGCCGCCATGTCGATATGGCCGCCCAGGTAGTCATTCATGGTCTTGCCGGTGCCGGGATAGGTCACCAGAATGACCTTGTCCACCAGGCCAAGCTGGTCGAGCGCGCTCGCCGTCCCCATCAACTGGGTCATCGTGCCGCCGATGGTCAGTTTCTTGTCGGCGGTCTTGATATGCTTCAGGAAACCGTCCCAGGTCGAAAAGTCCTTGTCGCGCGGCGCGATCAGCGTCGGCTTCATGACCGAATAATAGGCGACGACCCTGACATCCTTGGCCGGGTCGAAGGGCGGGTTCTTTTCGATCAGCGCCGCCATGACAGGGGTCGGGCTACCGAACATCAGCGTATGGCCGTCAGGCCCCTTGTCGAGCATGTTCTTCCAGCCGATCGTGCCGGATGCGCCGCCCCGATTCTGCACGCGCAACCCACGTTCGAAATAATCGAAACCGACCGATGCGAAGACGCGGGCCCAGCGATCCGTACCGCCACCGGCGCCGAACGGCACCAGGGCCAGAACGGTCTTGTCCGGATAATCCGCCGCAATCGCGGACTGGCCGGGAACGCCGGCAACGGAAGCCATCATGGCAAACGCCGCGCCGCCAAGCAGGAGTCGCCGACGGCGACTGAATTTCGTAAATGTCATTTCTGTTCTCCCTGATAATTTTATTTTCAATCTGGTCTGTTAACATTGCGTGCCAGAATTATGATTATGCACATTATATTTTCTGCGATCAACTCGCGCCGAGAATCAGGGCGTAGCGGGCGGACGCCGGTCTCGCCGTTTTTTCCATCTTTTCAACTGTTTCCGGCGAACAATTTTTTTGCCTCTTCGGGCGGGAAATTGCCCGGATAGGACGGAATATTGTCCGGTATTTCATCCCAGGGCTGCTTGCTGTTCACCCAAAGATGCGCATCCGGCACGGGCATTTTCGTGTTGTCCAGAGTGCCCGCCTTGACGCGCGCGAAGGCCGGCGCCTCGGGGTCCAGATGGTAGATCCTGTTGCCGCATCCGGGACAGAAATAGGCCACGTTACGGCGTCCGGAATCGGACGTCCGCTCCCAGGTCTTCAATTCGCCGGCGACGTGCAGGTCCGCCAGTTTCACGAACATGGTCGTGCTGTAGGCGCTGGCGGAAAGCTTCTGGCACTGGGTGCAGTGACAGACAAACATTGCCAGCGGCTTTCCGGTAATTTCATAGGTAACGCCGCCGCACTGGCAGGATCCCCTCATCGGCTGATCGTCGGACATTTCTTCCTCCATCGCAGGCATTGTCATCGCTCGATTGATGCGAAGAGGTGCCCTATCCTGTACCCCCAACGCAACCCCAGATGACCGAGGATTCATCATGCGTATCGCCATTGCCGGGTTCGCCCTGGAATCGGTTTCTTTCCTGCCGCATCTGACCGGAACGGCGGATTTCGAGCGCTGGGCCCTGCGCGGACCGGCGATGATCGAAGGATTGCGCGGCGAACAATCGCCCGGCGGCGGCTTCGTCGATACGCTGGAAGCCGCCGGCGCCGAGATCGTCCCGTTGGTATATACGGACGGGTTCGCCGCCGGTTCCGCCACGGACGAATCGTTCGAGGCGTTCCGCGATGAAATCGCCACGGGGCTGGCCGCTATCCGGAACGATATTGACGGCGTGCTGCTGTTCCTGCACGGCGCGATGACGACGCCGACGCGCACCAACCCGGACCTCGAATGCCTGCGGGCCGTGCGCGCCGCCGTCGGCGGGGACATGCCGGTAATGCTGGCGCTGGACCTGCATGCGAACCTCGCGCCGGAGACAACCGCGCTGGCCACCGCGCTGTTCGGCTTTCACTATTCGCCGCATACTGACATGGCGGAAACCGGCGCTCGCGCGGCGGATTGTCTGCTACGCACCCTGCGCGGCGAGGTCCGGCCGGCAACGGCGCTGGTGAAGCCTTCCCTCGCCCTGCCCAGCATCTTCACCGCCACCTCGGTTTCGCCGCTGAAGGATATCGTCGCGGAAGGCTTCGCCGCCGAACGGTCCGATCCGCGCATCCTCGACATTTCGATCTTCTGCGGCTTCGCGTATGCGGACGTGCCGCAGCTCGGCTTTTCGGTGGCCGTCGTCACCGACAACGACCCGGCCCTCGCCCGACGCACCGCCGAAACACTCGCCGCCCGAGTCGACGGCGCGCGCGAGGCCCTGCAGCACAGGGACCGCGTCTTCGCGATGAACGCCGGGGTCGACCGGGCCCTTGCCGTCGCGGCGCAGGCGGACCGGCCGGTAGTGATCCTGGAACACGCGGACCGGATGAACGATTCGACCTGGACCCTGCGGGAACTGCTGCGACGCGGAACCCGGCGTGTCGCCGTGCCCTATCTGTGGGACCCGCGGGCCGCGAAAGCCGCCGTGGAAGCCGGCGCCGGCAATAATATCTCCATCGACGTCGGCGGGCATTCCAGCGACCGCGCCGGCGGGCCGGTGCGGCTGGAGGGAAAGGTGCTGTTCGCCGGGCCGAAACGGTTCATCGGCACCGGCCCGATGCGCAAGGGCCGCGACATCGACCTCGGCCTTGCCGCCGTGATTGAGGCCAATGGCGTGACAGTGATCCTCACCGAACACACAACGCCCGCCATCGACCTCGACCCGTTCATCCAGTTCGGGCTGGATGCCGCGGAATTCGACATTATCGTTTTACGGTCGAAAACCCATTTCCGCGCGGTCTACGAGGAATTCGCCGCGGAAATCATCATCATCGACACGCCGGACTGGGGCCCGGCGGACCTCACGACATTGCCCTATCGCCATGTCAGGCCGGGCGTGTTTCCCGTGACTGTCTAATCGTCGCCCGCCGCCGCGTAGCCATAGTCGCGCCGGGCCGCCTCGGCGCTGACGACGCCGTCGCGCAGGTCCGCCGCCACTTTCGCCATGTCGCGCTGCGCCGGACTGCCGATCCCCGCGCCGCCCGGTGTTTCGACGATGAAGGTATCGCCCGCCGGGATGGTCTGGAAACCCTTGCCGTTCAGCTTCCGGCCGGAGCCCAGCCCGACATAGCCGTTGGCGCCGTCCGCGCCGCCCTCGCGGCCGCGCGGCGCGTGATCGATGCGGTCAAAAGACGCCAATATTTCAAAGTCTTCTCCCTGGGTATTCTGAATTTCGATTGACTGGCCATGGCCGCCGCGAAACTGCCCGGCGCCGCCGGAATCCGCCCGCAATTCCTTCTTCCAGAAGACCAGCGGGGCGATGGATTCCATCACTTCGATGGCGGAGGCCCGCACGCCGCTGGGATAGGCCGTGGCCGACAGCCCGTCCTTCACGGGCCTCGCGCCGGTGCCGCCATTGGTCACGACCGTCACCACGTACCCCGCGCCCGCATCGTTCGCGCCGAGGCTTTGCCCGCGCATGTTGAGGTTCCACAGGCACGACGTGCCTTCCGCCGGCACGCGTTCCGGCACCGCCTGGCGCATGCAGCCGAACACCACGTCGGGCAGCAGTTGCCCTACGATATGGCGCGAGGATACCGCCGCCGGTTTCGGCGCGTTGAGTATGCAGCCCAGCGGGGCGGAAACCGTGAAGGGCTCCAGCGACCCCGCATTGTTGGGGATGCGCGGGGAGACCGCGCAGGAAATCCCGAAACAGGTATAGGCGGTCGTATAGGCGTGCGGCACGTTGATGCCGAATTTCGACACCGGCGAGGTGCCGTCATAGTCGATGTGGATGCCGGTATCGGAAATCGTCATCGTGGCGGACAGGTCGAGCGGATGGTCGTAGCCGTCGATCCGCATGGTGTTGCGCCAGGCGCCTTTCGGCAAATTGGCGATTTCCGCCAGCACCGCGTTGCGCGACTGTTCGATGATATAGGCCCCAAGCCCGTCCAGATCGTCGAGCCCGAACTCGTCCATCATCTGGGTCAGCCGCTGGCAGCCGATATCGTTGCAGGCGGCCAGCGAATAGACATCGCCTTCGGATTCCACGGGCTGGCGCGTGTTGGCCCTGACCATTGCCAGCAGCGTTTCGTTCATTTCACCCCGGTCCGCGAGTTTGAGGAACGGAATGTAAATGCCTTCCATATAGACGTCCGTCGCGTCGGGGCCGAAGCCGATGCCGCCGATATCGATCAGATGGCTGGTGCAGGAAAACAGCGCCACCATCCTGCCGTGGTGAAAGGCCGGCGTGGTCAGGACGAAATCGTTCAGGTGGCCGGTTCCCTTCCAGGGGTCGTTGGTGATGTAGATATCGCCTTCGCGCATCGTTTCGACGGGGAATTTGTCGAGGAAATGCTTGACCGATTCCGCCATGGAATTGACATGGCCGGGCGTGCCGGTCACCGCCTGCGCCAGCATCCGCCCGTCCAGCGCGAAAACCCCGGCCGACAGATCGCCGCATTCGCGGACCATGGAACTGAACGCCGTGCGGATCAGCGTCTGCGCCTGCTCCTCGACCACGGAAATCAGTCGGTTCCACATGATCTGCATATTGATGCGCTCAAGGCTGCCGGTCATTCCCGCTGCTCCCGTAATCCGATCCGAATAGCCGCATGGTATATGAAAGACACGCCGGGGCGCTACGGGGCAGGCAAGGCCCGACCGACCGCTCAGTTCCCGAAACTGACCGCGTCGCGCAGCATGTCCGCCGTGCCGCAGCGCCCCGGTTCATATTCGATGGCGCCCAGGTCGTAGACGGCGAGGCGGCGCGGGCGGCCGCAGAAGTAATTGCAACAAGTAACGCTGACAGGACGGCGTTCAGAACGGCGTATCGCCCCGGATCGTGATCCGGTGCGCGCGCCGCCGCTTGCCGTGATAATCGTTGATTGCGTAATGCTGCACACAGCGGTTATCCCACAACGCCAGCGATCCGACCTCCCAGCGGAACCGGCAGGTGAATTCCGGCCGGATCGCATGGCGCCGCAGGTATTTGATCATGCCGTCGCTTTCCTCGTCCTTCATCCCGGCAAAACGCTGGGTATGGGAGCCGATATAGAGCGACTTGCGCCCCGTTTCCGGATGCGTGCGGATCAGCGGATGCTCGACCTCCGCCGGCAGGTCCACCGGTTCCTTCATCGCGACATTGCCGTTGGCCGCATAGCGTTCGCGGCGCGAGCGGCCGCCCGCCTTGTTCTTGCCGCTATCCCCCGCCGCGACGGTCTTTATTCCGGCCAGCATCGCCTTCATGCCGTCGGACAGCGCATCATATGCCTTGTACATATTGGCGAAGATCGTATCGCCGCCGGCGGCGGGCACTTCCTTGGCGTAGAGCATCGTCGCCATGGCCGGCTTCGGCGCGAACATCTGGTCCGTGTGCCAGTCATTGCCGAAATTATAGGTATCGGTTTCGGTCTTCAGGATTTCGATGATTTCGGGGTAGTCCGGCATCCCGGCGATATAGGGATGCAGGTGAATATCGCCGAACCGGCGGGCAAAGCCGAGCTGCTGTTCCGGCGTGATGTCCTGGTCGCGGAAGAAGATGACGCAATGGTCCAGAAGCGCCCGGTGGATCGCGGCGAAGGTGGTGTTATCGTCCAGGTCGCGCGCCAGGTCGACCCCGTGCAGTTCCGCCCCGAGCGCCCCCGCGATGGGCCGTATTTCAATGTCAGCCGTCATGGATATCCTCCCGATTTCCAGCCGGACGCAACAGCGCAATGCCCTCGCATCGCAGTCCGAATGGGGTAAACTAACACGACCGGACGGGGTGGAAACAATAGCAACGCGGCTGCGGGCAGGGCCCCGAACTCAGGTTAACGCTGTTTACGTGTTTCCGTTGGCGTGATTC
>JBBDQU010000079.1 GCA_040905865.1 Alphaproteobacteria bacterium | reverse complement strand
CGGGATGAGGCGGCTTTCTGCTCCTTCTCCTCCAGGGAGGAGAAGGTCGGGATGAGGAGGGACGGCGGGACGTTGTGAAAGTGGCGGATGTTAAGCGATGTTAATGAATGCTAACCGATTGACATTTTCCGGTCCCGTTTCGCTTGCGCCGCCGGGGCACGCGGCGTGCGGCTCCTTCTCCTCCGGGGAGGCTGAATCTTCCCAAAAGAAGATTCAGGTCGGGATGAGGAGGGGCGGCGGGACGTTGTTCAATTCGGATGCCGATAAATGCCAAATAAATGCCAATCGATGACAATGTCTGTAAGGTGTTGCGATGCGACAGGACAGTATCCGGGGCGGCGGCCCGGTCAACAAGGGGAGAAAGACAGGACATGACAACAAGGCTGGATGGCAAGCGCGCGGTGGTGACCGGCGGGGCGCAGGGATTCGGGCATGCGATCGTCACGCGGCTGAAGGAGGAAGGCGCGGAGGTCTGCATCTGGGACCATGACGCCGACCTGACGCAACAGGTCGTGGCGGATTTCGGCGGCGGCGTGCGGGGCGTGCGGGTCGATGTGACCGATACGGAGTCCATCGCGGCGGCGGTGGCGGAATCGACCGCGGGCGGCGGGCGGATCGATATCCTGGTCAACAATGCGGGAATCGCCGGGCCGAGCGCGAAGGTCTGGGAATACCCGGTGGACGAATGGCGGCAGGTGATCGAGATCGACCTGAACGGCGTTTTCTACTGTTGCCGCGCGGTGGTGCCGGTGATGCTGAAGACCGGTTACGGGCGGATCGTCAACATCGCCTCCATCGCCGGCAAGGAAGGCAACCCGAACGCGGCCCCCTACAGCGCGGCCAAGGCGGGCGTGATCGGGCTGACCAAATCGCTCGGCAAGGAACTGGCCGACACCGATATCCTGGTCAACTGCGTCACCCCGGCGGCGGCGAAGACCCGCATCTTCGACCAGATTTCGCAGGCGCAGGTCGATTACATGCTGTCCAAGATTCCCAAGGCGCGGTTTGTCGAGGTGTCGGAACTGGCGGCGATGGTCGCCTGGCTGTCGTCGGACGAATGCTCGTTTTCGACCGGCGCGGTGTTCGACATTTCCGGCGGCCGCGCGACGTATTAAACAAAGACTGGCGCTGTTTAACCGACGACCCGCGCAAACCTTACCGCCCGCATGCCCTTCTTCGCGCGGGCGTTGGGCATGACGAGGATGCAGTCGTCATGCGGCGTGACGATATCCGCGTCGCCGTCCCGGGCGATGACCGTGCCGGCGGCGGGGAAGTGTTCGAGGCCGTGAAACTCGTCGCGGAAGGCGAAGTCATGGCTTTGCGGTTCGACGGCGCCGGTGATCCGCAGCAGGCGTTGCGGCGCCGGCAACCGGTCGCTGACATGGCGGGCGAGGGTCGCCTGGTCGATGATGTCCAGCCCGCGCAGGAAGCGCAGCGCGGTATCCAGCGCGTTCACCGCCGTCTGCCGGGCCCAGTGCTGGCCGCATTCCACCAGCAGACCGGTGCGGGGGGTTTCCGGGTCGGCGAAGGGGCCGTAGTCGATCATCCGCTTGCGGCTGCGGCGCTTGCGGCCAAGGATGACATGCGCCGGGAAGCCGATGGCGCGGGCCAGCGCGGTTTCCTTCGGCTGGCCGGTGCAGAGCAGCAGCGCCGGGCAGTCGGTGCCCAGCGAGTGGATGTCGAGCAGGTGGTCGACCGTCTCCACGACGGGGCGCAGTTCCCGGGCGCGGCGCAGTTCGACCGTATCGCCCGGCCCGTCCAGCACCTCGTCGGCCCAGACGCGGTTGATGTCCTGGTCGATGCGGCGGTTGTCGCGCGGGCGGGCCGGATCGAAGCGGCGATAGGCGGCGTGATTGACGAAGGCCAGGGTCAGCCGGCCCCGGGCGGGCCGGATGTCGTGGCGGAACAGGTGGTCCAGCGCGATGGCGCCGCAGATCTCGTTGCCATGGGTGACGGCGTTGATCATGGCGTGCGGGCCGGGGCGGTCGCTGTCGAAGGTGGTGACGTAGTCGATACCGGTATTGCCCGCCCGGTAGGGGGCGATATCCGGCGCCGTGACCTCGATGGGGAAATCGCGTTTGGCCAAGGGGTCAGACCATATGCGCATACATCGGCCTGCCCGGCCGGGCGGCGCGCGCGTTCCGGCGCAGGCGGTCGGGCAGGCGGGCGATATCCTGCGGCGGGGGATAGAGGCTCATGTTCAGGCTCCTGGTCTGCATTGGCGCGTCGGTTCCGGGCGGGTTTGCGAACAGTATCGGCGCAAAAAGGCGTCGTGCAAACCGGCGTTTTCCGCCGAAAGACGGTTGTGCGACAGGCCCGGCGAATTTTTTTCGGCTCCGGCGGCGGTGCCGTCCGGTCGCGGAACGCGGCGGCCGGGGTGCTGAATTTCCGATGCGGCGCCGGCCTGTTCGCTTCCGGGAAGGGGCGCGGTTTTCTTCATCTTTTTCTAACCATGTAACGGGTTGGAAAGCCGATGCAAAAAATGATCGAATCAATTTTCGGCAATTTTTCGGAACAATAAAGAATTAATAAATATAAATTAAAATATAATAAATAATATTTAATATTAAATAAAAATAACAAAACACTTTGTTATTCATAATAATTGGAAACGATAGTTGTTGACCTGTTCAGTAAATAGGTTAAATGATGCGGCACGTTCGCTGATGAATTCAGTCGAGACGAATTTTCATCCGGTCTGCGTTGCATGAGGGCAGATCGTTTAAATGGCCGACAGGTCGACTACTGAGGAGTGTCACTATGTTTCGCAACAAGTTCGAGGAACTGCTTACAGACGAATCCGGCGCGACGGCCATTGAATACGGCCTGATCGCCGCGCTTGTGTCGGTTGCCGCCATTGGCGCCCTGAGCGCGATGGGTACGTCCCTGGAAGGTATTTTCACGACCGTTTCCGATCAGCTCGGTTCCGCGGTCGATAGCGCCGGAACAACCGAAGAACCGGTGGTGGAATAACAATTACCGTTATTCCACGCACGGAGAAATCCCCGGGGCGGCGGTTGCCGCCCCGGACTTTCCCAAACAGACATTTCACGCCGTTATCCGGGGAGGGGCGCCCATGATATTCGACAGTCAGACGGAGACCCTGGTCTTCGGCGTCGCGGTGGGCGATATTTTTCGCTACGCTGTCGTTCTCGGCTTCTCCGGGTTGCTGATTGCCGCCGCCGTCACGGATCTGCGGCGTTTCATTATTCCCAATTCGCTTGTTGTCGCGCTGCTGGCGCTGTGGCCCTTCTCGGTCGCGCTGAGCGGCTTTCCGCCCGTCGGCGGCGCGCTGCTGTGCGCGCTGGCGGTTTTCGTTCTGGCCGCCGGGTTGTTCATGGTCGGGTTCATGGGCGGCGGCGATGTCAAGCTGCTGACGGTCCTGGCGCTGTGGGCCGGCATGGATGGGGTAGAGGGGCTGTTTGTGATGCTCCTGCTGACCAGCGTCGCCGGCGGCGCGCTGTCCGTTCTCTGGGTTTCGCGCTGGCGTCCCAGGATTGCGCCCCTGATCGGCTGGGCCGAAGGGCTGCGCGACAACAGGCATATTCCCTATGGCGTCGCGATCGCCGCCGGCGGTCTGACCGTCGCCAGGCGTCTCTGGGTCGGCTGAGGAGGCCCAGGCCATGCGTGCAAGAACACTGATGCTGTTGATGTTTGCCCTGATTGCGGCGGGCGGGACATATGTCCTGGCGCAGAACTGGATCGACACCCAGCGCGGTGCGCTGAACCAGGTGGCGAAGCAGGCGGAACCCAAGCTGGCGCCGACGATTGAAGTCCTGGTGGCGGCTTCGGAACTGACCGCCGGACAGTTCATCAAGGCGCCGAACCTGCGCTGGCAGACCTGGCCGAAGGAAGGCGTTTCCGAGGCGTACTTCGTAAAGGGCCGGAAATACCCCGCCAAAAACGAACAGGGCGAAAAGGTCGAAATGGATATCGTCGAGGCCTTTGTCGGGTCGGTGGTTCGCAGCCGGATAAGCGCGGGCGAGCCGATTTCGGATGGCCGCGTCGTGCGACCCGGCGAGCGCGGCTTCCTGGCGGCGGTTCTGGGCGCCGGCAACCGGGCAATTTCGGTGCCGATCAATGCGACCACCGGGATCGCCGGGTTCGTTTTCCCCGGCGACAGGGTGGATCTGCTGCTGACCCATACGATTCCTGAAAGCCTGGACAGCGACACGGTGCGCCGGGCGACGGAAACGGTGCTGAGCGACATCCGGGTCCTCGCCGTCGACCAGCGGACGGACGATTCCGAGGGCAAGGCCACGCTCGCGAAAACCGCGACGCTTGAAGTCACGCCGAAACAGGCGGAAATCATTTCCGTCGCCAACGAACTGGGCCGGTTGTCGCTTTCGCTGCGCAGCCTGGCCCAGAGCGAGGCGACCGACGACATCCGTCCCGCCGGCCGGGCCCATACCTGGGATACCGAGGCGAGCCGCCTGATCCCGCGCAAGAGCACGTCCAATGTCGTGGCGGTCAAGGTCGTGCGCGGCGGCGCGACCTCATCGGTGAATTTCCAGCGGTCGGGCAGCCAGGGTTACGTCGCAACGGGCGGCGAAACCCAGGGCTATGTCGCCACCGGCGGCGGGGCCTCCCTCCAGAATGCCGCGAGCCAGACCGTGACGAAAAGCGCCGGGGCGCCGGCGAACCTGATCCAGAAGGTGAATTGATGAAACGATTTCTGCTCCTGTTGATTCTGGCGCTGCTGCCGACGTTTCAGGCCATGGCGGCAACCGAACTGCCGCGGGTACGGATCGTCGACGCGGATCCGGAGCCGGTATTCCTGGAAGCGAACAAGGGCCAGCTGCTGCGCCTTGTCCGTCCGGTGGACACCGTCTTCATCGCCGAGCCCGGGATCGCCGACGTCCAGCTCAAATCGCCGACCCTGATCTACATCTTCGGCCGGCGTCCGGGCGAAACCACGCTCTTCGCCGTCGACAAGAAGGAAATGGTGATTCTCAACACGCGGGTCGTCGTCTCGCACAACCTGACTCGCCTGAAGGACATGATCGACGCGTTCCTGCCGCAGGGCATGATCGATGTCCGGTCGATAGAGGGAACGGTCGTCATGCGCGGCGCGGTCAAGAGCGCCGAGCAGGCGGAAAACCTGCGCCTTCTCGCCACCCGTGTGCTGGGCGAGAACGGCGAGATCATCAACCAGGTCCGGGTGACCGGGCCGAACCAGGTCAACCTGCGGGTCCGGATCGCCGAAATCAGCCGCGAACTGAACAAGCAGCTCGGCATCAACTGGGACATCGTCCGCACCGCCGGAAACCTTGCGGTCGGCATCGCGGTCGGCAATCCCGCCGGTGCGATCGGCGCGCTGGCGACCCAGGCCGGAACGGCAAACAGCCTGACCGCCAGCCTGTCGAACGGCAGTTTCGATATCAACGCGCTGGTCGACGCCCTGGACGATGAGGGCCTTATCTCGATCCTCGCCGAGCCGAACCTGACGGCGATGTCCGGCGAAACGGCCAGTTTCCTCGCCGGCGGCGAGTTCCCTATCCCGGTGGCGCAGGATGAAGGAGCGGTTACCATCGAGTTCAAGAAGTTCGGCGTCAGCCTCGCCTTCACGCCGACATTGCTGAATTCCGGGCGGATCAACATGCGGGTCCGGCCGGAAGTGAGCCAGCTTTCCTCCGCCGGCGCGGTGCAGGTGACGGGGTTCAATATTCCCGCCTTGACCACGCGGCGGGCGGAAACCACGGTGGAACTCGGCAGCGGCCAGAGCTTCGCCGTCGCCGGTCTGCTGCAGGCGACCACCAACCAGTCGGTCGAGGAGTTTCCCGGGCTGGCGCAACTGCCGGTCATCGGGCCGCTGTTCCGTTCGACGCAGTTCCAGAAATCCGAAAGCGAACTGGTGATTATCGTGACGCCCTATGTCGTCCGGCCGGTCAGCACGCAGCTGGCATCGCCGACGGACGGGTTCTCGCCGCCGCATGACGCGGAGCGTGTGCTGTACGGCGCCAATTACCGGTCCGCCCCCGCGGGGCCAAGTTTCTCGCCCCTCGACAATGAAGGCTCTCCCGGTCTTATCGGGCCAGCCGGTTTCGTACTGGATTAAGGAGCAACCGATGCGCGTGCTGGCCATGATTTTCGTGCTGTTCGTCTTTGCGGGTTGCAAGGCGACCGCCGACAGGACCGTGACCGAATACAAGAAGGTCAACAAGGTGGAATTCGTTCAATTCGATCACGACGTGATGTACCCGAACGGCGACGCCCGCCCCTCGGCCAGGGAAGAGGAGCGCCTGAATGCGTTCCTGCAGAACATCCAGGCGGGGTCCGGCGATACGGTGCTGGTCGCCGGCGGATCGCCGGAACAGCGCAAGGTGCTGGGCGCGCATCTGGCCTATAACCGTCTGGAGGTCCAGGACGCGGCCGCCAATGGCGCGCCGGGCCGGGTTCGGGTCATCGTCGAACGCTACGTCGTGACGCCGCCGACCTGCCCGGACTGGAGCAAGCCGGTCGGCGAGGATTCGGAAAACACGCCGGGCGCCAATTTCGGCTGCGCCAATACCGCCAATCTGGGCATGATGGTGGCGAATCCGGGCGATCTGCTACGCGGACGAAACCCGGGTCCTGCGGACGGCACGGCGGTATCGGCCGGAATCAAGCGGTATCGGGACGGCAAGGTTCGCGAGCTCCTGGAAGACGACCGGATCACGGCGTTTACGGGGAACTGACGATGACGGCGTTAGCCAGCCAGAGTCAGCAGGTCGCGACGAAGGGCGCCGGCGGCAGCGTCGCCGCCCTCAGCACGATCGTTGCGTTCACGCAGGATGAGTCGACGCAGGAAGCCCTGACCCGGCTGGCGGAAAAGGGGCTGATGCCGCATGCGTCTGTCGTGCCCGGCGGGTTGTCCACGGCGGTTACGACGGGCATGCCGGACTGTACCGTGCTGCTGGTCGATATTTCGGATTCACCCGACCCCGTTGCCGATATCCATCACCTTTCGGGGCTCGGTTCGGCGCAGATCGTCGCGACCGGCCCGGTCAACGACGTCACCCTGTACCGGGCGCTGATCGACGCCGGCGCAACCGATTACGTCGTGGTGCCGGTCGTGCCGGAGGAACTGGCCCGCGCCCTGACGGTGAAGCGGCGCGAGGAACGAAGCGACACTGTCGCGGAAACCTCCATGGCCACCGCGGTGATCGGCGCGCGGGGCGGGGTCGGCGCGACGACGATAGCCGTCAGCATCGCCTGGCTGCTGGCGCATGAATACAAGCAGCGCACCGCGTTGCTGGACCTGGATCTGCAATTCGGCACCTGCGCCCTTGCGCTCGACCTGCTGCCGGGCCGGGGCCTGCGCGAAGTGCTGGAAAGCCCCGACCGCATCGATTCGATGTTCGTGTCGAGCGCGATGGTCAATGAAAGCGACACCCTGTTCGTGCTCGGCGGCGAGGAGCCGCTGGAGGAAGCGCTGTATCTGAACCCGAACGGCATCGGCATCCTGTTCGCGGCCATCCAGCCCGACTTCGCCAATATCGTCATCGACCTTCCCCGCACCATGGTGACGGGCCAGCGTTCGCTGCTCGAAAAAATGACCAGCATCCTGATCGTGAGCGACCTGTCCCTCTCGGGCATGCGCGACACGGTGCGCCTGAAGGCGCTGGCGCGGGAATCGGCGCCGGATGTGGCGGTCGATGTCATCATCGCCGAGGGGCAGGACCGCCGGAACACGATCAGCAAGGCCGATTTCGAGCGCGGCATCGAAGGCAAGATCGCGCATGTGGTGCCGTTCGACGCCCGCACCGCAGACGAGGCGGCGTCCAACGGCCGGGCGGTGCCCGAATCCGGCGGCAGCCGCCGGCCGCTGGTGAAGTCCCTGCGGCAGATTACCGGGCGCGTTGCGCTTGAGTGCAAACCCAAAGTTCGCCGGAGGTGGTTTGGAAAATGACCGACGGAGCCGTCCTGACATTTCCAAAGGGAGCATCGGGCGACAACGCCCGCATCCTGGAAATCGTGCGCGCCGAAATTCCGGCGGAATCCCTGAAGGGGCAGAATCGCGGCGTGATTGCCCGCCAGGTGAAGGTCATCGTGGACCGGGAAATCGCGGCGTCCGGCGCCGTCATGAACCTGTTGCAGCAGCGCGACATGGTGACGGAAATCGTCAATACGCTGCATGTGGCGCAACCCGCCCGGCCCGTGGCCCCGGAATCGGTCGGCCAGCGTTTTCCCGATACCGCCGCGGTGGCGCGCCCGACGGCATCGTCGATTGCCGCGCTGATGCTGGCGCCGGAATCGGACGAGACCATCGACCAGGATCCGAAAGCCCGGAGCCATAACAAGAGCAGGGAAAGCGTCGAGGAAGCGGCGCTGCGCGTCCGTCCGATCCTGCTGGAACGGATCGATCCGGTCGCCGCGATGAAACTGACCCGCAAGGAACTGGCCCGGCAGGTCGGCGAAATCGTCGGCGAACTGCTGCATGAGGAAAGTATCCAGCTCAACCAGCTGGAACAGCGCGACCTCGTCACCACGCTGGTCAACGACATGATGGGCCTGGGCCCGCTGGAGCAGTTGCTGGCGGACGAGAAGGTGACCGATATCATGGTCAACGGTCCGAAGCAGGTCTATATCGAAAAAGGCGGCAAGCTTACGCTGACCGACATTACCTTCCGCGACAACGCCCATCTGCAGGGGATCGCGTCGCGTATCGTGACCCGGATCGGGCGGCGCGTCGATGAGACCAGTCCGATGTGCGACGCGCGTCTGGAAGATGGCAGCCGCGTCAACATCATCATTCCGCCGCTGGCGATCGATGGCGCGTCGATTTCCATCCGCAAGTTCGCGAAGAAGAAAATCACCCTGGACACCATGGCGCGGCAGAAGAATATCTCCGACCAGATGGCGACGGTGATGAAGATCGCCGCCCGGTGCCGGCTGAATATCCTGATTTCCGGCGGTACCGGTTCCGGCAAGACGACCCTGCTGAACGCGTTCAGCCGCATGATCGACCAGGGCGAACGGATCGTGACAATCGAGGACGCGGCGGAACTGCAGTTGCAGCAGCCGCATGTGGTGCGGCTGGAAACCCGCCCCGCGAACCTCGAGGGACACGGGGAAGTCAGTATCGGCGACCTGTTGCGGAACTCGCTGCGCATGCGGCCCGACCGTATCATTCTCGGCGAGTGCCGCGGCGCGGAGGCGGTCGACATGCTGCAGGCGATGAATACGGGTCATGAGGGATCGATGTCGACGATCCACGCCAACCGCCCGCGCGAGGCGCTGACGCGCCTAGAGAACATGTTCGGCATGGCCGGGATGAACATGCCGATGCATGCGGTGCGGACCCAGATTGCCTCGGCGCTGGACATGATCGTGCAGGTCAGCCGGATGCGCGACGGCATCCGTCGGGTGACCCATGTCACGGAAGTCGTCGGCATCGAGGGCGAGACCATCACGATGCAGGATCTGTTCACGTTCGAATACGAGGGCGAGGACCGCGACGGCATGCTGATGGGGACATTCAGGTCCTCGGGGCTGCGGCCGGCATTCTCCGAGAAAGCGGCCTATTACGGCCTCGAACGGCCGCTGGTTGAAGCGATATGATGGATCGACTGCAGGCACTGGGTGTTCTCGACTGGCAGGCCGCCGCGATGATGGCGTCCGCGATGGCGACGGTATGCCTGCTGATCTTCGTTGTGTCCTCCGCGACCAACCGGGCGCGCAAACGGCGCGAACGCCGGCTGGCCCGCGCCGCGCTACCGTCCACCGCGCGCCGGATACAGCAGAATGTCGGCAGCCTGCGCCGCAAGAACGATGCCGGCGCCATGGAAACCGCGATCGGCAAGCTGGTGCCCAGGCCCCAGGAACTCCAGAAGCGGCTGGCGCAGACCGGCTATCCGCTGCGTATCGGCCATTACGCCATGGCGGTTGCCGCGATAGCCGTCGCCAACGGCTTTTCGGTCTGGGCGACGCTCGGCATGCCGGTTGGCGTCGCGGTGCTGCTTGGCATCGCATCGGGGGTCGCGGTCCCGCAAATGCTGGTCACGAAAATGATCAAGCGCCGGCAGGCGAAATTCACCAAGGAATTCCCCGAAGGGATCGACGTGATCGTGCGCGGGCTGCGCGCGGGGCTTCCCGTTTCGGAATCTATCGTCAATGTGGGCCGCGAACTGACCGGTCCTGTCCGGGACATTTTCGCGGCGATTGCCGAGCGGCTGAATTTCGGCGATCCCGTCGAACAGGCGGTCAGCGAGGTGACCTGCATGATGGATACGCCGGAGCTGAAGTTCTTCGGAATCAGCCTGTCGATCCAGCGCGAAACCGGCGGTAATCTGGCCGAAACCCTCTCGAACCTGGCCGACATCCTGCGCCGGCGGCGGCAGATGAAGCTGAAGATCAAGGCGCTGTCGTCGGAAGCGCGCGCCAGCGCCTATATCCTGGGATCGCTGCCCTTCGTGATGTTCGGACTGCTGTATATGGTCAACAACAAATACGTCATGCAGCTGTTCGAGGATCCGCGCGGCGTCGTGATGGTCAGCGTCGGACTGGTCATGATCTTCTGCGGCGCCTTCGTCATGGCCCGAATGGTGAATTTCGAGATATGAATATTGAAGCACTGCTTGCCCAGGGCCCGGTGACGGGAACCCATATCGCGCTGGTCGCCGCGGCGGCGGCGTTTTTCGCCGTCATGGCCTTCTGGCGCACATTGCTGGAACGCACGCCGGTATACCGCCGGATCAACGCGCTGGCGGGCCGCCGCGAGGTCTTGCGGCAGGGGCTGCTCGTCTCGCAGCGGCGCGGCGCGGCGACGAGCCGCGGCGTCGGCATCGCCCGGCAGATCGTCGATACACTCAAGCTAAAGCGCGGCGAGACAGCCGAGCAGGCGGCGAGAAAGCTGGTCCGCGCCGGTTTCCGGTCGAGCGACGCGGTCGTCGTCTACCTGGCGCTCAAACTGTGCCTGCCGCTGGCCTTCGGCGCGGTGGCCGCGATTGCGTTCTACAGCCTCGATATCATGTCGCTCGGCAAGCAGATGAAGCCCGTCGCGGCGATCCTGTCGGTCCTGGCGGGGTTCTACCTGCCGGAACTGATCGTCAGGAACATGGCGGACAAGCGACGGGAAAAGCTGGTCAAGGCGCTGCCCGACATGCTCGACCTCATGGTGATCTGCACCGAGGCGGGCTCCAGCCTCGATGCCACGCTGTTCCGCGTCTCCCGCGAACTCCGCCACGCTTCGCCGGAAATGGCGGAAGAAGTGGAACTGACCGGCATCGAGCTTGGCTTCCTGCCGGACCGGCGCCAGGCCTTCGACAATTTCTGCGCCCGGACCGGAATCAAGCATATCGACGCCCTGGTCAGCACCCTGGTCCAGACCGAAAAATACGGCACGCCGCTGGCCCAGTCGCTGCGGGTGCTGGCCCGCGAGTTGCGCGACGAACGGCTGATGGAAGCCGAATCCAAGGCCGCCCGCCTGCCGGCGACGCTGATGATTCCGATGGTCATCTTCATCCTGCCGTCCCTGTTCGTCGTGCTGATCGGGCCGGGCGCGCTGAAAATCATCGACGGGTTCAGCAAGCTTTAGGCGGGCTCGCACAGCGCGGATCAATTCCGCTGCAGCAGTTGCGTCAGCCCGGTCACGCCCGCGCCGATGGCGAACAGCCCATAGGCAAGCTGGTAGCTGCCGCCCAGCGCCAGGATGCCGCTGAACACCAGCGGCCCGGTCACCACGGCGGTAAAGCATACGAACAGGTAGCCGCCCATGATATAGCCGACCTGGTCGGCGGGAATGGCGCGCGATACCTCCGCCATGCCGACGCCGTTCCAGCCCGACGCCGTCGACCCGATCAGCAGCGCCACCGCGTAGAAGGCGGCGACGGGCGTGTCCTTCGTGAACAGCGCCAGCGCGATACAGCCGCCGCACATCAGCAGCCCGGCGATACCCAGCAGTTTCACCGGCGGGATGAGCCCGTCGGCGATAACGCCGAGCCCCGGCCTCGCGACCACGCCGGCCATATGCGCCGCCGCGTAGATTCCGGCGGCCTGTGCGCTGGACAGGCCGATTTCCTGGTACAGATACGCGACGAGAAAGGTCGAGAGCGCGAACTGGATATAGATGAAGGACAGCGAGGCGATGCACATCCGCCGTGTCCGGCGTTCGGACAGAACCGCGCGCAGCGGCGTAAGGGGGGAGCGCAGGGCGCGCGCCGGCCCCTGCGCCGCGCGGCCGGAATCCCAGTTCCGCTTCATGCCCTGCATCAACACCATGGCGACGATGCAGACAGCGCCGATACCGACCAGCGAGGCGCGCCAGCCGAACGGTTCCACCAGCACGATGACCACCCCGCCGGCCAGCACGCTGCCGAGCGGCATGCCGGACTGCTTGAGCGAGAAGGCGATATTGCGGAACCGGTCCGGCGTATAGCGGGCGAGGATTTCCGAACTGGCCGCCGAATTCGGCCCGTAGGCGATGCCCAGCAGAAGCCCGCCGACGAACAGCGCCGCCACGCCGGACAGGGCGATCATGGCGATGCCGACCGCGCCCAGCGCCAGGCAGAACTGCACCGCGCCGACCGCGCCGAACCGGCCGATCACGGCGCCGCTCCACAGCGAGCAGATCATCGAGGCGCTGAACATCACGCCGGTGAAGACGCCGATGGACCGCGCCTCGACGCCCAGCTCCGCCCCCGCGATGGGCGCGATGACCGGCACCACAAGCACGCTGAGGGACAGCAGCCCCTGTACGCAGAGCAGCGCCGTCATGGGAATGACGAAACCGAATCCCTGCGGCCGTGAACCCGTCTCCGTCACCCCGGATTATCCTTCTGTGTCAACGCCCCGAAACGATGGCGTCGGCGATTTTTTCCGCCGTCATGATGGTCGGAATATTGGTGTTGGCGCAGGGCACGCGCGGGAAGATCGAGGCGTCGACAACCCGCAGGCCCTGAATGTCGCCGCGCACCCGGCCGGTGGCGGTCGTCACCGCCATCGGGTCGCCGTCGCGCCCCATCCGGCAGGTGCAGGACGCATGCCAGACCCCGGTGACCGTGCGCCGGACATAGGATTCCAGCGCGTCGTCATCGGTCATCAGCATCTCCATGCTGTCGCCCTCTGTGATCACCTTTTCGATCAGCGAGCCGCGCATCCAGGCCGGCCCGTCCATCAGCCTGCCGGCGACGCCGGTGATGAATTTGTTGCGCGGGGTGACCACGGCGACCTTGCGGACCTTTTCGCTGTAGCTGGAGGGGAAGGTGTTGCTGCTCGCCGCCTGCATGGAAGGCGTCGCGTAGAGCCGGCCCAGCATCCGCACCGTTTTCATCAGCCGGTCGACATCGCGCCGGTCCGACAGCATGTTGAATTCGACGGTCGGTTCTGCCCGCCAGTCCCTGGAGTTAAGCTGCACCTGCCCGGTGGAATAGGTCTTGTTGACGAAGGCAAGCGTCGATCCCAGCCGTTCGCCGACCGGATGCCAGGCCGATTTCGCAATCGTGGCGACGAACATGTCGCCCTGCGGACAGTCATCAAGCTGCGAGGAAAACCGCAGCCCCACATGGATATGCCGCCGCGTCGCCGGGTCGAGCCGCGATTCCGGCGGCAGGTAGGCGGAAATCGCCACGGTGGGGTGTTCCATCAGGTTCTGGCCGACCCCGGCCAGCGCCGAGCGGACCTCGATCCCCATGTCCTTCAGATGCCCGACCGGGCCGATGCCGGACCGCAGCAGCATGGCCGGCGAATGCAGCGCGCCGCAGCACAGGATGATTTCCTTCGCGTGGAGGGTTTCGGTCCGGCCCCTGTGGTTGCTGACGACGCCGATGGCCTTCATGCCCTCGAACAGGATCTCCTGCACCCGCGTTTCGGCGCGGATTTCCAGGTTCTTGCGCATCCTTGTGCCCGGGTCCAGATAGCCGATGGCGGTCGATACCCGGCGGTCATAGGCATTGGAAATCGCGATCGGGAAATAGCCGTCGCGGAATTCGCCGTTCTGGTCGGGAAGGTATTCGAAGCCGAGCGCCTTGTAGCCTTCCGCCGCCGCCTTCGCGTAGCCGGACCACAGATCGTCGAACAGCCGGCGGATCGGGATGCGGCCCTGATTGCCGTGATATTTCGCGTCGTCGGGGAAGTCCAGGTCCCGCTCCAGCTTGCGGAAATAGGGCAGCACATCGTCCCAGCCCCAGCCTTCCGCGCCCATGTCGCGCCAGTCGTTGTAATCGTGCGGGGCGCCGCGATTGGCCATCTGCCCGTTGATCGACGAACCGCCGCCCATCACCCGCGCCTGTTCGTACTGGCGCAGCGGCGGGCGCTGGCCGGGGTCGTTATGGCTGACCGGCTGGATATGGACCTTCAGGTCGTTCCAGATGAATTTCGGGTTGAAAAAGGCCGTGCCCGGATAGGAATCCAGAATCTCCTCCGGCACCTTGCCATGCGGGGTGTCGATGCCGGCTTCCAGCAACAGCACTTTATTGGCGCTCTTCGCCGACAGCCGGTTCGCCATGACCGATCCCGCCGATCCGCCGCCGATGATGATGTAATCGTAACTCATGTCTGACCTGTTTCCCCGATAGGCGTTTCAGGGCGTCCGCCCCGTTTGGCCGCAATCATATGACTTCCCGCATCCCGCGCAATCGATACCCGCGCATGCCTGCCGTGCCGCCGGCCGGAAAAAACACCGATCCGGTTGGCTTTTGTTTGTATCGGCCATCCGTGCCCTCACGGCCGCGCCCGGATCCCGGATCGGGGTCCGGGATGACTGTTGCGCCAACCTCGCACGCCCTCGCTTGTCCCCACGGCACGCCCTCGTTTGTCACCCCGCACTCGACACTGCGGGGCCCGGGTGCGCTGCGGCAGGGCGGAAAAATTTGCGGGGGCTTAACATCGATTAACATCGGTTATCATTCGTCTGGCCCGGACGTATATCGCCCTGCCGCCGGAATAGCGAACACGAAGGGCGGCAGGCATGCGGAATTGCCATTATGGCATAAAATAGGAAAAAAAGCAATATTTTCGACTGTGCCGATAAAAGATTTATCGTGGTGACCACACCAGCTTTGCCGGGTCGTATCACGCCCTGCTAAAGCGTTCGATCATTGGTACGTATCACCACATCGGCATAACGCATATGTCCCGCTACCTGCGCGAACGGGAACTCATGTGGAATACTCGAAAGGCTACGGATTGTGAACGCTTGGTGCAGGCAGTTAAGGGGGCGAAAGGGAAGCGGCCGATATATCGGAGAAAATAAACGCTATGTTGCCATCAGCCCGCTTTCAGAGCCTTCCGCTTCCGACTGGATTATTTCACCTGTCTTTGAAACCACCGGGTCGACTAACCGCTTTATTTTCGGGATTAAGTTTCCAAATACGAGTAGCGGGAAGTAAAGGAAGACAACCGCAATCGGGGACTTCAATACTACCATTTTTACCAAAGCCAGCAGCGCTAAATTAACATGCATTAGGACTTCACGCCGCGTTTCAGCGTCTTCTATTTGATCGACAGCCCTGAGTAGCTCGGACTGTCCACTCTCATGCTGTTTCTTATCCATAATGACGACGTACAACAGGTGGGGGATCGTCAACTCATGTGAATACCGAATTGCCTTTTGGAGTGATCTCCGAATAGTCCTGTATTGCGGGCTGTCGAAGGAAAGCTTCCCAGAGTCAGCTAAGTCGAATATGGCGTCACGATGTTCGAATACGCTCTGACGGGCAACGTCAGTGCAGATCCATTGCCACGGCCCGTAAATAAGGATTCCTAAAAGGAGCAAAACCGACCCGCCAACAATAGCGTCAAAATACATCAGGCTATCTCCTATCGTTTGGGTTCGTCTGGCCTCTGGTGGTTAAATTGGAACTTGTTCGATGCGGGTCCTTAGCCGTTTCCAAGGATGTGTCCGATTGTCTGTGTAAGTGACGCCATGGGTAACATGCTTTCCGGCC
>JBBDQU010000078.1 GCA_040905865.1 Alphaproteobacteria bacterium | reverse complement strand
ATCGTCGACTGGTACATGGACGGCAAGATCAACATCGACGACCTGATCACCCACAAGCTGCCGCTGGAGAAAATCAACGACGCCTTCGACCTGATGCACGCGGGCAAGTCGATCCGCTCCGTCGTCGAGTTCTAGGGCGGGCTGCGGGAAGAATGACTAGGGCGACTAAAGTGCCGCCGATTTTGCGAATAACCACACCGCACGACATGCCAAGGCATTGCGTTTCGGCGGAGCCGCCTGACGCAATTGGTGAACTGCTGGATTACAGGTAGTATTCGCAGGAATACCTAAAGTTTGCCGACTCCAGGCGCGGGCACTAAAGCAGAATGCTCTTCAATTCCTACGAATTCATTTTTCTGTTCCTGCCATTAACTGCTGTCATCTTTTACGGCCTGCGCAGACATTCAACTTTTAATGCCGCGCTAACGTGGCTGACTCTCAGTTCGCTTTTTTTCTATGGATGGTGGAATCCTGCCTACCTGATCCTGCTGGTCACTTCCATCGGCGTCAATTTTCTGCTGGGCAACACGATCAACCGCAACCCGGGTAAAACCGGAAAATATGTCCTCTATGCCGGCATTGTTTTCAACCTTTCGCTGATCGGCTATTACAAATACGCCTATTTTCTGACGGAAACCGCCAATTATGTCGCCGGGACGAACTTCCACCTCGAAACAATCATCCTGCCGCTGGCGATTTCATTCTTTACGTTTCAGCAGATCACCTATCTGGTCGATTCCCGCGCGGGCCTGACACGCGAATACAGTTTTCTGCAGTATTGCCTGTTCGTGTCGTTTTTTCCGCAGTTGATCGCAGGCCCCATCGTCCATCACGGCGAAATGATGCCCCAGTTTCAGCGGTTGGAGGAGAGGCAAAAACTGGCGGAGAACCTTGCCGTCGGGTTGACGATATTCTCGATAGGCCTGTTCAAGAAAGCGGTCATCGCCGACGGCGTCGCCCCCTACGGCACGTCGGTATTCGCCGATGCCGAAGCGGGTGTCGCCATCGATTTTTTCCGCGCCTGGGGCGGTGCGCTGTCATATACAATGCAACTTTATTTTGATTTTTCGGGCTATTCGGACATGGCAATCGGCGCTGCGCGCATGTTCGGAATCGTTCTGCCGCTGAATTTCAATTCGCCCTACAAGGCCGCGAGTATCATTGATTTCTGGCAACGCTGGCATATGACGCTGTCGCGCTTCCTGCGGGACTATCTCTATATTCCCCTTGGCGGGAACCGAAAGGGCCCGGCCCGGCGCTACATCAACATCTTTCTGACCATGCTGCTCGGCGGGTTGTGGCACGGCGCGGGCTGGACCTTCGTCATCTGGGGCGGATTACATGGCCTCTATATCATTATCAACCATGTATGGCGTGCACTCCGGCGGAATGCCGGGCCACCGCGATTTCCGCGAATAGCTGGCGGCGCAGGGCGCGCGCTGACCCTCATTGCCGTCATTTTCGGCTGGGTCTTCTTTCGCGCCGAGTCCCTCGATGCCGCGCTGGCGCTCGTTGAAAGCATGATCGGGCTGAACGGCGCCGCGCTACCCCTGGCAATCGCGTACCGGGCGGGCCCTCTGGTTCCGTTTTTGGAAGCAACGGGTATAATGTTCACCCAGATCAGCGGCGCGCAATTCATGGAAACATGGATGTGGATCATCGCGCTTGTGCCGCTGGCACTGTTTACGCCCAATACCCAGCAGATCCTGGGTAATTTCGCACCCGCACTTGATTTTCGCGCCGACAGAACGTCACATCAGCTTCGCTGGATGCCGTCGCGACGCTGGGTCTGTGCGGTCATCGTATTGCTTTCCATCGGCGTTCTCTCCCTGCCGCAGGTGAGCGAATTCCTCTACTTCCAGTTCTAGAGGAATGCCGATGCCGTTCCTGCAATTCCTGAGAACCGTGCTGGTGGGCACAATTCTCCTTTTACTGTCGGTTGCCGGATTCAATCTGGTGATCGATCCCTATGGGCTGTATGGATTTGCCATAGACGGTGTGAACGTCAGGAAACCTCAATCCCGCACCCATATCCTCCTGGGCAAACAGCAGCGGTTGATCCGGGCGCAGCCGGATACCGTGATCCTTGGAAATTCCCGCGCCGATCTCGGGCTGGACCCCGAATCGCCCTACTGGCCCAAGGATTTCGGCACGGTTTTTAATTTCGCTATTCCCGGCGAGGCAATGTATGGCACCGTTCGCCGCTACGATTTTGCCAGGCACCATGTTCCTGTGCGCCAATTCATCCTGCCGCTTGACCTGATGGATTTCCTGATCAAGAAGGCCGCTGATCCCGCTACCGGTTTCCCGCTGCCAAACCAGCCCGGACTTTTTTCTTTCCAGAGCCTTATGGAAACACTGTTATCAAAGGCCGCACTTCTTGACAGTATCCTGACAATTCTGAGGCAGCGAGACCCGTTTGCAGTTGACGTGACACCACTTGGATTCAATCCGGCAAAGGATTTCATACCGGTTATCCGGTTGGAGGGGCATCACACCGTCGAAACCCAGAAACTTTACGCTAATTTTGACAATTTTTTACGCCTCGCCCCCGACTTGCTGCGAACGGACGGTACCGAGGCGGAGCCGCTTCAATGGTTGCGGATACTGCTGGACGATGCCCGCGAACAGAATTTCGGTATCACGATTTTATTCTATCCTGTTCATGCTAATCTGCTGGATGTCTACGATGTGACGGGGCGGTGGACAGCGCTGGAGGAACTAAAGCGAATCGTCGTTGAAATCGTTTCCGAACAGCAGGCTAAAAATCCGGCGTGGCGCGCCGCCGTATGGGACTTTGCCGATTATTCCGAGTATGCGGCGGAACCGTTCCCGTTGCGCGATGACCGGACCGCACAGATGCAATGGTATTGGGAGTCCGGCCATTTCAAGGCTGCCCTGGGCGATCTCATGCTACAGCGCATGTACGGCAATGGCCCGGATGGCTTTGGCGCCCTGCTGACATCCTCAAACATCGATACCGTACTGAGCGATATCCGGCAGAGGAAAGAAGCCTACCGCGAGGCATTTCCGCAGAATTTCGAAATGCTCAGGGTGTTATGCCAGCAGAAGCAATGTAAACCTTCGCCGTGAATATCGGATGCGCTGGACTTGCCCCACGCAGCCGATTGCCGAATTTTCACCGCCGCTATAGAATCCCGTCATGTGTCGCTGGCTTGCCTATTCCGGACCGCCGGTCCGTCCCGAGGCCTTTCTGTTCAAGGCGGAAAATTCGCTTATTCAGCAGAGCCTGACCGCCCGCATGTCGGTGACGCCGACCAATGGCGACGGGTTCGGGCTGGGCTGGTATGGCAGCCGCGCCGAGCCGGGGCTGTTTCGCGATGTCCTGCCCGCCTGGAACGACGAGAACCTGAAATGCGTCGCCGAGCAGGTCGAGAGCCGGCTGTTCTTCGCCCATATCCGGGCCGCCACCATTGGCGCCGGGATCGCGCGCAGCAACTGTCACCCGTTCCGCTACGGCAAGTGGCTGTTCATGCATAACGGGCAGATCGGCGGCTACGCCGAAATCCGCCACCTGCTGGACCGGCTGATCGCGCCGCAATATTACCGCTTCCGCCAGGGCGGCACCGACAGCGAGACCTTCTTCTACATCCTGCTGACCAACGGGCTGGAGGACGACCCGCAGACCGCCTTCGCCCGCACCGTCGCGCAGGTCGAATCGATCATGCGGGACAATGCCATCGACGCGCCCCTGCGCCTCACCGCCACCGCGACCGATGGCGAGGTCATCCACGCCATCCGCTACGCCAGCGACAACCGCGCGCCGTCGCTGTTCGTCGGCGTGCAGCAGGATAAAGGCGTGCCGGACAGCGCGCTGATGGTGCTGTCGGAGCCGCTCACCTCCATCGCCGAGGACTGGCGCGAGGTGGCGATGTCGCACATCGTCACCGCCTGCAACGGCGGCTTCGACGACGCGCCCTTCAAGGCGGCCTGACCCGCCCCGGAATCGCTGTTTCCCGTAGACCGTCGTCGCGGATTGAAACGTCGAAACGTCGAACCGCCGGTCGCGCTCTGGCTGCCCGGCGAAAAGCTGACGGAAACGATTCACCGGACGCCGGCCCTCGCCGCCAGGCAAAGCGCGATCCAACCGGGCGCTTACGAATAGCCAGATCGGCCAGCGGCGGAACAACCACCGGATTTGACGGGGCAAACACGATGCTGCGCCGCACCCATGCGCCGATATTGCGCTGCACTGCATGACGCCGTCCGGCATACCGCGCCACAAAAACTCCACAATTGAGTCTGGAACTCCCATGAGTCCGGCGTCGTTTGGACAATCAATACTGCGGGAGGTCCCCACGTCTTCCCCTGACGGGAAAGCCCCTTCTTCCCCGACGCAGGGGAGACGTCCCGCAGTATTCCTTTTTTCACCAGATCCTAACGGATATCAGGAGGTACGCAATGTACTACGGCAAGAATTTACTTCTTATCACGGCAAGCGCGTTTGCGTTGAGCGTCGCTGCGCCTGCTTTCGCCCAGAGTGGCAGTTCCGAGGGTTCGCCGTCAGCGAGTCCCTCATCGCCGTCATCGAGTCCCACATCGCCGTCATCGAGTCCCTCGTCCCCGTCGACCGGGTCGCCGGCTGATGGAATGGGCGCAACGCCAGGCACCGGTACGGGCAGCCCGGGCGGTACCGTGGAAAGGGGCGGCAACACACCGGGCGGTACCGATGCGCTAAACCGGTCGGATACCGGGTCGTCCGCAACGAGTGCTTCGATTGGCCCGGATTGGATTGCCGCGCAGAGCACGCCGTCGGACAAACTCGTCGGCGCTGACGTCGTGAACGCGCAGAACGAAACCATCGGTGAAGTCGAGGAAATCGTTACCCACAACGGGCGCAATTCGCTTGTGGTTTCCGTGGGAGCATTCCTGGGAATGGGCGGCCACAAGGTTGCCCTGGACCTTGAACGGGCCACGGTCTTCCATCGTGTCGATGACATGAACGAGTTCCGCGTTCTGACGGACATGACCGAAGAGCAGTTGAAGTCCGAGCCAAAATACGAGCCGACGAAAAACTAGGGCTGCGATTCAGGCGGGAACGCGTTGTTCCCGCCGGCAGGTCACCAGACAGAATAGCGGGACAACGGTTCTGCTGTTCTGTCTGTCCCGGCCCTGAAGGGAACGCAAATGCAAGCGCTGTCGCGGGCGTCAAACGGGATGAGACGCAATGAGGAAAGCCGTCAAGGGTGTTTACTGTGTCGTGTTTCGCGCGGGTTCCGGGCGTTGGTACCCGCGAGATGACCGGTGGACGCGACCGATGACATGGAAAGCTGAGATGAAGACAATCATTATTGCATGCCTTATCACCATGGTCTGCGTAACGTGGGGCCTGACCAGTATAGCGGAAGCCCTGCTGGCGTCGGTCGACACAAGATCAGCAGCCTACGGGGAAAGGGGTTCGGCGACGCTGCTGCCTTCGAGCTCCAGCGCGGCGTATCCGCGGTATTATCTTCCTGGCAACCGGTAAGGAAGAACCGCGGCCATTCGATCGGATCGCAGGTCGTTGGAGTCGCCTTTGGCGATTCAACAACCATGTGAATCCAATCCATCTCGTTGAAGTTATAGCGCCGGCCAGGCGCGGCCGGTGACTCCGGGATTTTCAATTGTAACAACCGGCGCGAAGCCGTAAGCAACGGGTTTTCGCAACCCGGTCCCATGCATGTCCGACCCCCACGCGCATTCCGGATCCGCCCTGTCGCGCCTGCCGTTCTTCTACGGCTGGGTGGTTGTCGGCGTTGCTTTCGTGACGATGGCGGTCGGGGTCAATTCGCGGACCGCCTTTTCGCTGCTGTTCCCGGCGATGCTGGACGAATTCGGCTGGTCGCGCGCCGTGGTCGCGGGCATCTTCTCCGCCGGGTTTGCCGGTTCGATGCTGCTGGGTCCCCTCATCGGCATGGCGATGGACCGGTTCGGGCCGCGCTGGCTGATTCCGTTCGGCGCCACCATGAGCGGGCTTGGACTGATCCTCGCCACAACGGCGACCGAGGCCTGGCACCTGTATCTCACCCTGGGCTGCGTCGCTATCAGCTTCAGCACCATCGTCAGCTATAACGGCCATGCGATGTTCCTGCCGAACTGGTTCGCGCGCAAGCGCGGCCTTGCGCTCGGCGTCGCATTCGCCGGGGTCGGCTTCGGCGCCATCGTGCTGATGCCCTTCCTGCAGACGGTGATCGAGGATGGCGGCTGGCGCATGGCCTGCTGGACCATGGCGGGGCTGCTGATCGCGGTCGCCGTGCCGCTGAATATCCTGCTGCAGCGCCGCCGCCCGGAAGACATGGGGCTGCGGCCCGACGGCGACGCCGCGACTCCCGCCGACGCCGCGACCGGCGCCGCGGCGGAAAAATCCAATATCGTCGATGCCGACTGGGCCGCGCGCGACTGGACCATCGCCCGCGCCGCGCGGACGGCGCGCTTCTGGTGGCTGTTCGCCGGGTATTTCTGCTGCCTGTTCGCCTGGTACGCCGTGCAGGTGCACCAGACCAAATACCTGATCGGCGCCGGCTTCGACCCCACGCTGGCGGCCTTCGCGCTGGGGCTGGTCGGGCTGTTCGGGATAGTCGGACAGATCGCCATCGGCTCCCTCTCGGACCGGATCGGGCGCGAATGGGGCTGGACCCTGGCGCTGTCCGGTTACGCCCTGTGCTACCTGCTGCTACTGGCGCTGGACAGCTACCCCGACCCCCGGCTGATCTACCTGATGGTCGCGGCGCAGGGTTTGCTGGGCTATGGCCTCGCGACCCTGTTCGGCCCCATCGCGATGGAGATTTTCCATGGCCGCAATGCCGGCGCGATCCTCGGCACGCTGAACATGGCGTCGGGGCTGGGCGCGGCGGCGGGCCCGTGGAGCTTCGGGCTGATCCACGACCTGACCGGCAGCTATGCCCCCGCCTTCTGGCTGGCGTTCGCGATCAGCCTGTTCTCGATCCTGTGCATCTGGCGCGCCGCCCCGCGCAGGGTGCGGCTGGTCGCCGGGCGAATCTGACCCCGCACCCCAACCGCGATAATGTGGAAGAGATTCGCGGACAGCGCCCGCTGCGTGTAGAATCGTCGCAAGGTTAACCGCTAATCGCACAGGACCGTGGCCGTGCCGCGGCAATTGGAGGGAGATCGTATCATGAGCAATGCATCCGCCTGGACGCCGCCGAAAGTCTGGAAATGGGAAAACCAGGACGGCGGGGCCTTCACCAGCACCAACCGCCCCATCGCCGGCGCGACCCATGAAAAGGTGCTGCCGGTCGGCAGGCACCCGATCCAGCTGTATTCGCTGGGCACGCCCAATGGCGTCAAGGTCACGATCCTGCTGGAGGAACTGCTGGCGGCCGGCCACACGGGCGCCGAATACGACGCCTGGCTGATCCGCATCGGCGACGGCGACCAGTTCGGCAGCGGCTTTGTCGAGGTCAATCCGAATTCCAAGATCCCGGCGATGATGGATCACAGCACCAGCCCGCCGACCCGCGTGTTCGAATCCGGCGCGATGCTGCTGTACCTCGCGGAAAAATTCGACGCCTTCATGCCGAAGGACCCGTCGAAGCGGGCGGAAATGCTCTCCTGGCTGTTCTGGCAGATGGGCAGCGCGCCCTATGTCGGCGGCGGGTTCGGGCATTTCTACCACTACGCCACGGAAAAGCAGCAATACCCGATCGACCGCTTCGCGATGGAAACCAAGCGCCAGCTGGACGTGCTGGACCGGCACCTGGCCGACCACCGCTACATGTGCGGCGACGAATACACCATCGCCGATATGGCCATCTTCCCGTGGTATGGCGGGCTGGCGCTGTTCAACCAGTACGAGGCCGCCGAATTCCTCGACGTGGAATCCTATACCCACCTGATGCGCTGGTCGAAGGAGATCGCCGCCCGCGAGACGGTCAAACGCGGCCGCATGGTCAACCGGGTGCGCGGCGAGCCCAGCGAGCAACTGCGCGAACGCCACGACGCCGGCGATTTCGACACGAAAACCCAGGACAAGCTGGACGCGGCGGACTGACCGCCGGTAAACGTCCCGGGGCGAGGCCGCTGAGCTTCATTGGTGCCAAATTGCGGAACACCGGTACCAATGAAGCTCGGTGGCATTAGTTTGCAAGGCCGATGGACAAACCCGCCGACACCGCGTGGGGTTATTCGTTGAGGAGTGCGACATGAGCCTGCCAGCCGATCAAGATTACAAGCGACTGTTCCAGGCCGTATGCGGCAAATCCCTGGTTCTGAAGCCCGACAACTACGAAATCGTCGCCGTCACGGATGCCTATTTGCAGGCCACCAGAACACGGGAGGGCGATCTTGTCGGCAAGACGCTGTTCGAGGTGTTTCCCGACAGCCCCGAAGACGAGCACGCTGACGGGGCGCAAAGCCTGACACGGTCTCTGCGGCGGGTCATGTCGTTGAAAACGCCCGATGCCATGGGCATACAGCGTTATCCGATACGCCTTCCCGACGGCGCATTTGAAGAACGGTTCTGGAGCCCGGTGAACAGCCCGGTTCTGGACGATTCCGGTGACGTCGAGTTCATCGTGCACCGCGTGGAAGACGTGACGGCGATTGTCCGGGAGAGCACGGCTTCGAAGGTCCAGGGAAGCGGCGGAACCGTCGGCGATCCTGTCGCGGTCCGGGACATCGTTCTGCAATCCCACGAACTCAGACAATCCCTGTTGAAGCTGCGGGAATACGAGGCGCGCATGCGCACCGCCGAGCGCTTGCTGAACCTTGGTGCGTGGGAATTCAATGTAAGCACCGGACTGCTCAGCTGGTCGGAGCAGGTTTTCGCCGTTTACGACTTGCCTGCCGACCGGCCCGCGCCGGATCTCGATGCCTATTTCGAATTGGTGCATCCGGACGACCGGGAGGCATCCCGCGAGGTTTATGAGACTTTTGTAGCGCAAAATGCGCCTCAGATCGAATTTGAGCATCGGGTGATCGCGCGCGACGGAAGCGTGAGACACATCAGGGGCGTGGGCGAGCGCCATCTGTCGCCTGACGGCGAAATCGTCGTCGGCTATGTGCAGGACATCACCGCGTTTGTTGCGGCGCGTCACAAGCTCAATCAGGCTGAACAACTCCTGCACCTGGCAGGCGAGACTGTCCGGCTCGGCGGCTGGCGGGTCGAACTCGACACCGGAACCGTTATCTGGACGCCGGAAACGGTTGCCATTCATGGCCTTCCCGCCGGGTATTCTCCGCCCGGTATCACCGAGGCGATCGGGTTTTATGCCCCGGAGTATCGCGATGTCGTTCAGCGCGCTTTCGAGCGTTGCGTCCGCGACGGTGAAGGGTTCGATGTCATCTGCCGGCTTAACGCAGCGGATGGCAGGCAACCATGGGTCCGGTCAATCGGCGGGCCGGTACGGGATATGGAGGGCAGGATCAGCGCCGTCCAAGGGGCGTTTCAGGATATAACGCCCCTGCATGAGGCGCAGGCGAAGGCCGATGAAGCGGAGCGGCAGCGCCGTAACGTACTGGAAAGTATCAGCGATGCTTTCTTTGCGGTCGACGAAAAATGGACAGTCACCTACATGAACCGGCAGGCGGGTGTTTTGCTGGAACGTTCCCCGGATGAAATTCTCGGTAAGAACCTTTGGGACGAATATCCCCAGGCGGTCGGCAGCGAGTTTCAGCGGCAGTACGAATTAGCGGTGAACTGCCGGCAGACGAGCCGGTTTCAGGAGTTTTATCCCCCGCTGGGGAAATGGTTCGATGTCAGCGCCTATCCGATTCCCGGCGGCCTGGCCGTTTATTTTCGTGACGTATCCGGCGAGCGGGAGCGCCAGCAACAGCTGCGCCTGATTGACGCCGCCTTGTCGCGGCAGAACGATATCGTGATAATCACCGAATCCGATGCGCTGGACGCCCCGGATGGCCCGCGAATCGTTTATGTGAACGATGCCTTCGAGCGGTTGACCGGTTTTGCCAGAAGCGAGGCAATCGGCCAGACGCCGCGTATTCTGCAGGGCCCGGAAACGGACCGGAAGCAGCTGGATCGGGTCCGTGACGCCCTGCACAATAAAGAGCCGGTCCGCTGCGAGGTGCTGAACTACAGCAAATCGGGAGAACCCTACTGGCTGGAACTCGATATCACCCCGCTGCTTGATGAAGAAGGACATTGCACGCATTTTGTTGCGGTCGAGCGCAATATCACCGAGCGAAAACAGCAGGAAGCTGTACTTCGACAGTTTCAGGAGCGTTTTCAGTTAATCTCGCAGGCGACCAATGATGTGATCTGGGACTGGAATTTGACCACCGACGAAATCTGGTGGAACGATTCCATGGCCGATGCCTTCGGGTATGCGCTGTCGGACCTCGAGCCAGGGTCTGACTCCTGGACCGCTCGGATTCACCCGGATGACCGCGAGCGCGTGCTCCACAGTATTCATGAAGTCATTGACGGCGACAAAGAATACTGGGGCGGCGAATACCGCTTTATCAAGAGCGACGGTGAGAGCGCCACGGTAGTTGATCATGGGTTCGTGATCCGGAACGAAAGCGGCAAGGCGATCCGCATGGTGGGCAGCATGCGCGACATTACCGGGCGCCTGGAAATGGAACAGCAGCTTCGCGAAGCGCAGAAGCTGGAAGCTGTCGGCCATCTGACCGGTGGCGTCGCCCATGATTTCAACAATCTGTTGACGGTTATTCTGGGCAACGCGGAAATGTTGGCGGAACTGGCGCCTGACCCGCAGCTGCGCTCAATGGCGGAAATGACCATGTCCGCAGCGGAGCGCGGGGCCCAGTTGACCAGCCGCCTGCTGGCGTTTGCCCGCCGCCAGCCCCTCGATCCGAAACCGACCGACCTTAACCAGGTGGCGGAATCGGCGCGGTTGCTCATTCGCCGCACCCTGCCGGAAAGCATAGAGTTCAATTTTGCGCCTGATCCCGATCTCGGGATCACGGAGATCGATAGCAGTGAACTGGACACGGCATTATTGAACCTGGTGATCAATGCACGGGACGCCATGCAGGGCGATGGCAAATTGACCGTCGAGACCGCCAATGTCGTGCTCGACAAACATTATGCCGAGCGCCACCCGGAAGTCGTGCCCGGCGAATACGTGATGATCGGTGTTTCCGATACGGGCGCGGGCATGGATCCCGAAACGCTCAGACGCGCCTTCGAGCCGTTTTTTACCACCAAGGCCGTGGGCATGGGCAGTGGTCTCGGGTTGAGCATGGTGTTCGGATTCACCAAGCAATCGGGCGGGCATATCAAGATATATTCCGAGCCCGGCGAGGGTACATCGGTAAAGCTGTATTTTCCCCGGGTGCGGGTCGGGCGGCAATCGGGTTACCAGCCAACGGTCGAGGCGCCGCCGCAAGGCGGAACGGAACATATTCTGGTCGCGGAAGACGACGACCTGGTGCTCACATACCTTGAGAGCCAGCTGCTTTCTCTGGGCTACCGCGTTACCACCGCCATGTCCGGACCCGAAGCACTGAACGCATTGCAAACGCGCGGCGATTTTGACCTGCTGCTAACCGACGTTATCATGCCGGGCGGCATGAACGGGCGCGAACTTGCCGATCGGGCTCGGGCGGCCAACCCCTCGCTGAAAGTGCTGTTTACGTCCGGCTACACCGAGAACGCCATAGTCCATCAGGGTCGTCTGGATCCGGGCGTCGAACTGCTGAGCAAACCCTATACCCGCATGGAACTGGCAACCAAGGTGCGAGCGGTGCTGGATAAGGCATGAGTTCGAAGTGACAGATCGCATCCAATCGGCGCCGGTTTCCTGAATACAGGGACTTGTTCCCGCCTCGGCTTCGGGCCGCGCTTCTGCGGTTTCAGGGGGTGTCCGGGGCATCGCCACCGCGCCGCCAACCGATCCTCACTGTTTGTCGTCCATGCGCTGAAGCTGCACTGGCCCCCCGACCAGCCAGCGGCCTTCACGCGTGAACACCACCGTGGCCTGGGGCAGCGTCACCAGCACGCGCAGTTCACCGTCCTCCTCGTAAGGGGCGACGATGGTCTGGCCGCCGGCCTGGGTGAAGTAGGCCTTGCCGTCGTCGCCGAACTCCAGCGTCGTGGCGCCGCTGCGGTCGGCGTAGCGGCGCCCGCCGAGGGAGCCGAGCTGCGTTTCGGTGATCTCCGCGAGGATGGCGTTGCGCTTCGTCACCACCGCGTCGAGGAAGCGGGTCTTCTGCGCACCGGCCGACGCCGGCCAGCCGTTAATGCCGGGCAGCAGCGCCGTGTCGATGATGGCCAGCGACTTCTCGCTGTCGTCCATGTCGTCGAGTTCGTCCGTCACCAGATCGAATAGCGCATCGCCGATCGCGTTGCGCCGTTCGTCGGCGGCCCGGCGCACGGCGTCGGCATCCTCGGTCGCCAGCAGCGGCAGCAGCCGCGCATCCGCGCTGCGGTCGAGCGCGGCGAAGGCGCCGGTCTCCACCGGCGTGGCGGCAATGGCGGCCAGCAGTTCCTGCGTGACGGTCGCGCCGGCCGCCACGCGCTTTTCAGCGATGGCCGCCTGCAGGGCGGCCTGCTCGGCCTCGCCGACCAGGTCGGCCTTCGATGTGCCGAGCGCCGTGGCGATCTGCGGCAGCGCGGTCAGCCCCTGGACACTTTCCGGCACGGTCTCGACGATGGCGAGCGCGACAGCCTGCCGGCGCTGGCGCAGGGTGTCGCGAAATCCTTCCGCCGCCTCCGGCGACAGCACCCGCGTCAGGCTGCCGCTCGCGGCGTTCTCGATCATGCCGAGGCTCGGGGCGCCGGGCGGCGCGGCGGCCAGCTTCTCGAGCCCGGCGGCGATCAGTTCCTGCTCGATCGCCGTCCTGCGCGCGGCGACGGCGTCCGCGAGCGCGGCCCGTTCCGCCTCGGGCAGCAGCCCCTCCAGCGGTTTGACGATCTTGCCGATCTCGCGGTCGTAGCGCTGCAGGCTGCGCTCGCTCGCCTCGATTGCGGCAATCTGCTGCCCGACTTCCGTCATCGCCATGTCGCGGGACCTGGCGTAGTGCGGCTCTACCGCCGGCAGCACGCGCTCGGCCACCGCCGCCTGCGGCAGGCTCGCGAGCGGGCGGACGACGCCGTCGACGACCTTGCCGAAGCTGCGGCTCATGTGCCGCACGGCGGCCTGGTAACCGTCGCGGTCCCAGATCTCCATGGCGCGCAGGCCGGTGATGGCGCGCAGCTTGTCGAGGCCGTCCGGCGCCGCCGCGAATGCCGCGAGCCCCGCCTCGAGCTGGCCTTCGGCCTTGGCGATGGCCTTGAGCGTCGCCCCGAGGTCACGCCCGTAGATCCGCTCCAGGCCCGCCAGGACCTTCGCCCCGGCCTTGTCGACCTGCCTTGCGCAGTCCTTCGCCCCCTGGCGCGCCTGCGCCACGTCCGCCTCCGTGAATTCCGGCCCCGTCTTGCCGTACAGCGCGACCATCTCCTCGCCGATGAAGGCTTCCGCAAATCCAAAGGTGGTCGACGGGTTGAGCGTCTGCCGCGCCCTGAAGTCGGCGCTTCCGGCCCACGCGGCCAACGTGGCGCAGTCGGGCAGCGTGATTTCGGCGGCGGCGATGGCGGGAAGAACCGCGCCACAGAGACCGAACGGGATGGCGAACATCAGCGAACGGCGCATCACCGGCCGCGGCTTGCTTCGCCGGTTCCGCGAAGCGGGAGGGGGCAGAGCCGTCGTCGTTGTTTCGATCAATCCACGAGACATTTTTGGTTCTCCATGAGAGTCCGCTGAAAAGCGGGCGAACATTCGGGAAATTTATAGAATTTTGCGGCGCGTGGCGGTGATGGATTGCCCGGACCGGCCCATTTATTAAGGATTTTGCATGGCGCCTGCCGGGTTCGGGTAAGTAACGGTGACAGCTTACTAAATCCCCGATCCAGAAGCCAGATCATATCTTGTTTCCGACACCGGGCAAGGTGGAATGGCGGGCCTGACTTTAACATGCGCGCTTCCGCGCGGTGGAGTGGAAAATCTTGCATTTTTCAACGTTATATGATATTATTCCTTTTTATCCGGGCGGGGGCGTGCGTCGCCATCGCCGGCCGGTAGTGATGTGACAGTGGCGGGGCACGGGAACGTAGAACCGCCCCGAAGACGGCGGAAGCGCGGGGAAATGTTAAGCGATGTTAACCGATGTTAAGCGCCCCGCAATTTTTCGGCGCGGGTGGGCTGTCTCACGCCTGCCGGCAAAAGTCGGCGGCGGATAAGGGGGCGACATGCCGCAATGATAAGCGATGGTAATCGATGTTAATCGATGTTAATCGCCGCGGTACTTTTCCGGGGCGGCGGCTCAATTGACCGGGCTCATTCCGCCGCCTCGGGCAGGGTGCGCTCCTCTGCCCGGCCGTAGCCGCCGCCGGTCGGCGTGTGCAGCACGAAGACATCGCCCGGATGGACGGTCGCCGAATCCAGCCCGGACATTTCGTGGATGCCGCCATCGGCGCGTTCGACCCAGTTGCGGCCGACCTGCCCCGGTTCGCCGCCGGCCATGCCATAGGGGGGAATCCGGCGATGGTTGGACAGGACGACGACTTCCATTTCCTCCATGAAGCGGATGCGGCGATAGGTGCCGTCGCCGCCGCGATGCCGCCCCGCCCCGCCGGTGCCGCGCCGGACGCCGAAGCTTTCCAGCAGCACCGGGTAGCGCCATTCGAGCACTTCCGGGTCGGTCAGGCGGGTGTTGGTCATGTTGGTGTGGACCGCCGAGGCGCCGTCGAAATCCGGCCCCGCGCCGCCGCCGCCGCAGACGGTTTCGTAATACTGGTGGCGGTCATTGCCGAAGGTGATGTTGTTCATCGTGCCCTGCGCCGCCGCCATCACGCCCAGCGCGCCGAACAGCACATCGGTGACGCATTGCGAGGTTTCCACATTCCCGGCCACGACCGCCGCCGGGTAATGCGGCGCCAGCATGCAGCCGTCCGGCACGATGAAGGTGACCGGCTTCAGGCAGCCGTCGTTCATCGGGATCTCGTCGCCGACCAGCGTGCGGAAGACATACAGCGCCGCCGCCCGCACCACCGCCGTGGGGGCGTTGAAATTGGTCGGGCGCTGCGGGCTGGTGCCGGTGAAGTCCAGCGTCGCGCCGCGCGCCGCGTGGTCGATGGTGATCTTCACCTTCACCAGGCTGCCTTCGTCCATTTCATATTCGAATTCGCCGTCCTTCAGCACGTCGATGACGCGGCGAACCGATTCCTCGGCATTGTCGCGGACATGGCCCATATAGGCCTTCACCACGGCGAGGCCGAAATGGCCGACCATGCGGCGCAGTTCCTGCACGCCCTTCTCGTTGGCGGCGATCTGCGCCTTCAGGTCGGCGATATTCTGGTCCGGGTTGCGGGCCGGATATTTCGCCGCCAGCAGCCGGGCGCGGATATCGTCCTCCAGCAGCCGGCCGTTCGCGACCAGCTTGACGTTGTCCAGCAGCACGCCTTCCTCGTCCAGCGTGCGGCTGTCCGGCGGCATGGAGCCCGGCGTGGTGCCGCCGATATCGGCCTGGTGGCCCCGGCTGCCGACGAAGAACAGCAGTTCCCCGCCCGCATCGTCGAAGACCGGGGTGATGACGGTGACATCCGGCAGGTGGGTGCCGCCGTTATAGGGATCGTTCAGCACGAAGACGTCGCCCGGCCGGATATTGCCGGCATTGCGGTCGATCACGGTGCGCACCGCCTCGCCCATCGAGCCCAGATGGATCGGGATATGCGGCGCGTTGGCGACCAGCGCGCCGTCCGCATCGAAAACCGCGCAGGAAAAATCCAGCCGTTCCTTGATATTCACCGAATAGGCGGTGTTCTGCAGGGTGAAGCCCATCTGTTCGGCGATGGACATGAACAGGTTGTTGAAGACTTCCAGCATCACCGGGTCGCAGGTGGTGCCGATGGCCATGCGGCCGGGCAACGCGACGACGCGGGTCAGCACCAGATCGCCGCTGGCGCTCATTTCCGCCTGCCAGCCGGGTTCGACGACCGTGGTCGCGACGGATTCGCGAATGATCGCGGGACCGTCGATCTTCGCGCCGACCGGCAATGCATCGCGGTCATAGATCGGGGTATCGTGTTCCGCGCCCGCCATGTGCGACCGGGTGACGGCGAGCGGCGCCGCCGCGCCTTCCGTCGGCGGAGTCGCCGCCACGCCATCGGCCGCGGCGGCGCTGCCAATCACCTCGACCACGGCGGCTTCGACGACCAGCGGCTTTTCCTCCATCGCGAAGCCGTAGCGCTGGCGGTGCGCCTCCTCGAATTCGGCGACCATGCCCAGCGCGCCGCCCGCCGCGACGGGCAGCGCGGTATCGGTGCCGGCATATTTCAGATGCGCCCGGCGCAGCACGGTAATCCGTTCGTCCGGCACGTTCTGCGCATGCATTTCGGCGACCGCTTCGGCGGCCAACGCGTCCAGCGTTCGCGGCAGGATGCCGGCGGCGGCTTCCTCCAGCGGCGCCTCGACGGATTTCTCGCGCATGGTGCGCTGGTCCGCCAGCCCCATGCCATAGGCCGACAGCACCCCGGCGAAGGGATGGATGAACACCTTCTTCATGCCCAGCGCATCGGCGACCAGGCAGGCATGCTGCCCGCCCGCCCCGCCGAAACAGGCGAGCGCATATCCGGTGACGTCATAGCCGCGCTGGACCGAGATTTTCTTGATCGCGTTGGCCATGTTTTCCACCGCGATCTTCAGGAAGCCTTCGGCGACCTCCGCCGGGCTGCGGTCGTCGCCGGTCGCCGTTTTGATCTCGGCGGCGAGTTCGGCGAATTTCCGGTGCACCACGTCGCGGTCCAGCGGTTCGTTCTGGTCCGGCCCGAAGACGGTGGGGAAGAACTCCGGCTGCAGCTTGCCCAGCATGACATTGCAATCGGTCACCGCCAGCGGTCCGCCCCGGCGATAGGCCGCCGGGCCCGGATTGGCGCCGGCCGATTCCGGGCCGACCCGGTAACGGCTGCCGTCGAAGAAGCAGATCGAACCGCCGCCCGCGGCGACGGTATGAATCAGCATCATCGGCGCGCGCACCCGCACGCCCGCGACCAGCGTTTCGAAGGCGCGTTCGTATTCGCCGTCGTAATGCGCCACGTCGGTCGAGGTGCCGCCCATGTCGAAGGTGATGATCCGGTCGAACCCGCCATCGGTCGTGGTCTGTACCGCGCCGACGATGCCGCCGGCCGGGCCGGACAGGATCGCATCCTTGCCCTGGAACAGACGCGCATCGACAAGCCCGCCATTCGACTGCATGAACATCAGGTTCACGCCCTGCAGCTCGCCGGCCACCTGGTCGACATATCGGCGCAGGATCGGCGACAGGTAGGCATCGACGACGGTGGTGTCGCCGCGTCCGACCAGCTTCATCAACGGGCTGGCCTCGTGACTGCTGGACACCTGGGTGAAGCCGATCTCGCGCGCCAGCTTCGACACGGCGGTTTCATGCGCCGTGTAGCGGTAACCATGCATGAAGACGATGGCGACCGCGCGGATGCCGTCATCATAGGCCGCCTGCAACCCGGCGCGGGTCTTCTCCAGATCCACGGGGATGAGAACCTCGCCATGCGCGGTCACCCGCTCCGGCGCCTCGACCACGCGCTCGTAAAGCAGTTCCGGCAGGACGATGTTCAGGTCGAACAGCCGCGGCCGCGCCTGGTAGGCGATGCGCAGCGCATCATGGAACCCTTCGGTGATGACCAGCAGGGTGCGGTCGCCCTTGCGCTCCAGCAACGCATTGGTCGCGACCGTCGTACCCATTTTCACGACCTCGATATCCGCCCCCGGGATAGCGGCGCCGGGCGCGACACCCATCAGCTCGCGGATGCCTTGCACCGCCGCGTCACGGTAATGTTCGGGGTTTTCCGACAGCAGCTTGTGCGTCACCAGCGCCCCGTCCGGCCGGCGCGCCACCACATCGGTAAACGTGCCGCCGCGGTCTATCCAGAACTGCCAGCGCGGGTCGGTTGCGGTCATGCCATGGTCCCTGTTGAAATGAAGCCATGCAAAACATAAAACGATTTGTCGTCAAATTATCAAAGTTAATATTGCTCGCCGCCTGAAGCCGCCATGCAAAAGCCACAGACCGGGCCCATAAGCCCGTTGCGGCGCACGATAAATTTACAGTGGCGACATTGTCGCCCGATGCGGGAGGGTCTATCTAGATCAGATGCGGTGGGTTAAACACACATTACTGGCGCTGATCGCCCTGCTGGCGGGGCCGGTTCTGATACTCGCGGGAGGTGACGTTTTGGGCGGGGACTGGCGGACGGCGAGCCGCGAACCGGCGAATATCGCGCCGGATCCGGCCACGACAAACGAAGCCGTTGTCCAAATATACGGCGCGCGGACCTATAGCTGGCGCGGCGCCTTCGGCGTGCATACGTGGATTTCGGTAAAGCAGACCGGCGCGCCGGCCTATACGAACTACGAGGTAATCGGCTGGCGGAAACGCTGGGGCAACAGCGTTCTTGCCGTCCATAACGGCATTCCCGACCGGTACTGGTTCGGCAACAAGCCGGAACTGCTGGCCGAACTGCGCGGCAACGGCGTTGACGAAGTCATCAAAAAGATCGACGCGGCGGCGCGCTCCTATCCGTGGCAGGACGCCTATACCGTTTATCCGGGCCCGAACAGCAATACCTTCACTGCCTGGGTGGCGAAAGAGGTACCCGAACTGCGGCTGGACCTGCCGCCGACGGCGATCGGCAAGGACTATCTGGGCGATTCGCTGGTGGGCCGCGCACCGAGCGGTACCGGCTACCAGTTTTCCATCAAGGGGCTGTTCGGTGTCCTTGCCGCCGCGGAGGAAGGGCTGGAAATCAATATCATCGGGCTTACTTTCGGTGTCGATCCGATGAGCCTTGCGGTAAAGCTGCCCGGTATCGGAAGGCTTGGCTTGATTCCGCAGGTCAGCCGGGTAAAAGAGGGTGGCGACCATGGCACATCAGGCTTAAAGAAAACCGGAGCAGGTTCCCTTTAAACCTGTGAAGGTGCTATATCTTCAATAGGATAGAACAAATTCGCATGTTGAATCGCCACAGGCGATTCCAACCAACCATGATCTGATCTAGCTCCGGTCGGCCTGCAGGAAATCGTCTTATGAGTATCTGGGGTAAAATTTTGGGCGGCGCGGCCGGATTTGCGTTTGGCGGACCGCTGGGGGCGCTGATCGGCGCCGTGGCGGGCCATGCCGTCGACCGTTACCGGGCAACCCAGCAGGATGTCGAGGAGTACCCGGAACGGTCGATCGCCTTCACCATCGGCGTCATCGTGCTCAGCGCGAAGATGGCGAAATCCGACGGCGTCGTCACACGCGACGAAATCGATGCCTTCAAACAGGTGTTTCGGGTCCCGGCGGATGAAACCGCCAATGTTTCCAAGGTATTCAATCAGGCGCGGCGAGACAGCGCCGGCTTCGAGCCGTATGCGCGGCAGCTTGCCGGCTTGTTCCGGGACAACCCGGTCGTGCTGGAGGAACTGCTCAGCTGCCTCGCCTTCATCGCCCATGCGGACGGAGAGATTCATCCCGCCGAGGAGCGGTATCTGCGGGATGTCTCGACGATCTTCGCGCTCGACGAGGCCGCGTTCAAACGCGCGACCTCACTCAACCGCAAGCCGGATGAAAACGACCCCTACCAGCTTCTCGGCGTACCGCGCGACGCCGCCAATGACGACATCAAGGCCGCCTACCGGAAACTGGTGCGGGAAAACCATCCCGACCGGCTGATCGCGCAGGGCGTCCCGGAGGAGTTTATCGAAGTCGCCAACCGCAAGCTGGCGACCATCAATGGCGCCTATGACGTCATCCAGAAGGAACGCGGGTTCACCTGACCATGGCCGCGCCACCTCTTCTTGCCCTGCGCGCCGCCAGCGCCGGATTCGGCACCCGCACGCTGTTCACCGATATCGATGTCGCGATCGGGCGCGGCGAACGGATATGCCTTGTCGGCCGCAACGGCAGCGGCAAGTCGACCCTGCTGAAGGCGCTGGCCGGCGAAGTCGAACTGCTGTCGGGCGAGCGGTTCATCCAGCCCGGCACGCAGGTAACCTATCTGGCGCAGGATTTCGCGCCCGAACCAGGCCAGACCCTGTCGGAATATGTCGAAGCCGGGGGCGGCGAAACACACCGGGCAGCGGCGATGATGGACCGGCTGCAACTGGACCCCGCGCAGATCGCATCGTCCCTGTCCGGCGGCGAAGGGCGGCGCGCCGCCCTGGCCCGCGCACTCGCGACCGACCCCGATATCCTGCTGCTGGATGAACCGACCAACCATCTCGACCTGCAGACGATCGAATGGCTGGAGGACGAGTTGAACCGGTTCAAGGGCGGTCTGCTGGTCATCAGCCATGACCGCGCCTTCCTGACCAGGCTGTCCCAGGCCACCCTGTGGCTCGACAACGGAAAGATGCACCGGCTGAGCGCCGGATACGGCGGCTTCGAGGAGTGGTCCGACCAGATCATCGCCGACCAGGAACAGGAGCGCAGCCGGGTCGAACATTACCTGAAGGCGGAGTTGCGCTACATGCAGCGGGGCGTCACCGCGCGCCGCCGCCGCAACCAGCGCCGGGTGCGCAAGCTCGCCTCGCTGCGGGAGGAACGGGTCGCCCTGCTGCGTCCGAACCGGAAATCCGCCATCGCCGCGGATGCCGCGCCGACCAGCGGCCGCATCCTGATCGACGCGGACGGCATCTCCAAGGCCTATGACGGCAACACCGTTATCGATAATTTCTCGACCCGTATCCTGCGCGGCGACCGGATCGGCATCATCGGGCGCAACGGCGCCGGAAAAACGACATTGCTGAAGCTGCTGACCGGCGAACTGGCTCCGGACAGCGGCACCGTGAAACACGGCGCGCGGGTCACCATGACCCATTTCGACCAGCACCGCGCCTCGCTCGATCCGGATGCGTCGCTGTGGGACACGCTGTGTCCTGGCGGCGGCGACAGCGTCATGGTCGGTGACCGGCAGCGCCATGTAGTGGCCTATCTGCGGGATTTCCTGTTCGACGAAGGACAGGCGCGCAGCCCGGTTTCCAGCCTGTCGGGCGGCGAACGCAACCGCCTGGCGCTGGCCGTGAAACTGGCGCAGCCCTGCAACCTGATGGTGCTCGACGAACCGACCAACGATCTGGACATGGATACGCTGGACCTGCTGGAGGACATGCTGAGCGATTTCGACGGCACCCTCCTGCTGGTCAGCCATGACCGCGATTTCCTGAACCGGCTGGTGACCAGCATGATCGCCGTCGAAGGCGATGGCGATGTCGCGGAATATCCGGGCGGCTATGACGACTACCTGATGCAGCGGAACGCGCGGATCGAATCGCAGCGCCGCGACACGCCGAAAGCATCCGCCCCGGACCACCGCCAGGGCAGGACGGAACGGCTGAGCTTCAGGGAGAAGACAGACCTGGAACAACTGCCGGGCCGCATTGCGGCGCTGGAATCGGAAATCGCCGCGCTGGAAGAAGCGCTTGCCGATCCGCAACTGTTCGGCCGCGACCGCAAAAAATTCGAATCGTCCGCCGCCCGCCTTGACGCCGCCCGGCAGGAAAAGGACAAGGCGGAGGAACGCTGGCTTGAAGTGGAAATGAAGCGCGAGGCGCTGGAAGGCGCCGCCTGAATCAGATCGTGGATTGCTGGAATCGCCCATGGCGATCCGGCAATCCTGTGAAGGTGCGCGAAGGGAAGTCGCATGCCCAGGATCGCCGATCATCCATCGCCCAATCACGGACCGCGCGCGGCCGGTTCGGCCATCGATATGCTGGTGCTGCATTATACGGGCATGAAAACGGCCGAAGCGGCGCTGGCGCGGCTTTGCGATCCGGCGGCGCAGGTCAGCGCGCATTACCTGATCGACGAAGACGGCGCGATCCTGCGGCTGGTGGATGAGTCCCGCCGCGCTTGGCACGCCGGCGTTGCCCACTGGCGCGGGCACCGCGATGTAAACAGCCGCTCCATCGGCGTGGAACTGGTCAATCCGGGGCACGAACACGGCTATCGGCCCTTCCCCGAGACGCAGATGGCGGCGCTGATCGACCTTGCGGCCGGCATCGTCGCCCGCCACCCGATCCCGGCCCGCAACGTGGTCGGCCATTCGGATATCGCCCCTGGCCGGAAGACTGACCCCGGTGAGCATTTCGACTGGCGACGGATGGCGGACCGGAAACTGGGATTATGGCCGGAAGAATGTGACGCCGATATTGCCGCCGTCCCGGAAATGCTGGCGCAATACGGTTATGACGCGAAAAACGACGCAGCGCTTGCCGCATTCCAGCGGCATTTCCGGCCGTCGCGAATTGACGGGCAACCGGACGCCGAATGCGCCCGACTGCTCGCCGGATTGCTCAGACTGGTTTAGCTCGACACCGATACCGGCGCGACACGGCCAAGAAAGTCGATCACAGAATCCGCGAAGATATCGTTGCGGTCGCCCGCGACCATATGCGCCGCGTTCTTCACGTTCACGTATTCCGCATGCGGGCATTGTTTCAGGAAACTCTGCGCGCCTTCCTCGCTCAAGACATCGGACAACCCGCCCCGCACCAGCAGGGTCGGCAGGGTCAGCGTATCGGCACACTCGTGCAGCCGTTTGCGATAGTTTTCCATATTCTCCATGCTGCGGCGGCGCGCCGGGTCCCAGTGCCATTTGTATTTTCCATCGGCGCCAAGGCGGACATTCTTCGCCAGCCCGTCGAGGTTGCGCGGCCGCTTGCGATGCGGCTGGTAATTGGCGATGGCGGCGGCGACTTCTTCCAGGCTGTCGAAGCCGTCCGGCTTCTGATTCATGAATTCGCGAATTTTCAGCGCGCCTTCGGTTTCGATCTTTGGCGCCATGTCGACCAGCACCAGCGCCGCGGCATCGATACGCTTCTTGCCGATGGCGAGCAGGCTGACCCCGCCCCCCATCGAAGCGCCGACGAGAATGGGATTCAAGTTGCCCAGCGCCTTCGCGACGCAAAGCAGGTCCTCGACCATGAAATCCGGATCGTATTCATCCGGCGGCGCCCAGTCGGAGTCGCCGTGTCCGCGCGCGTCAAAGGCAACGGCGTGATAGCCTGCCTCGCCCAGCGTTTCACCGGCGCCTTTCCATGCGTGACGGGTCTGGCCGCCGCCATGCTGCAGGATGACAAGCGGCCCGTTCGGGTCGCCCCAGGTGTCTCCGGCAATGGTAATACCGCCATGACCGGTCCATTTATGCATGGGAACCGGAGTTCCGGGCAGACGTTCTCCTGCGCTCATATTCGCTGTATCCCTTGTCATTTCGACGATTGCGCCCCCGCGGGAGCCCGCAGGTGTACCAGTCTGCGACGAAAATTATGTTTGCGTCCAGAGGGATAATGAAAATGTTCGATAGCATTCGGGCGCTGGGGACATTATGTAGGGCCTGTCAGACGGTCGGATGGCTGCCTTTCGGCGTGGGAAACCGCGGCCGGGGGGAGGAAAGTCCGGGCTCCACGGAAACACGGTGCCGGGTAACGCCCGGCGGGGGCAACCCCAGGGAAAGTGCAACAGAAAGCGTACCGCCGGCATCGCCGCAAGGCCTGCCGGTAAGGGTGAAAAGGCGCGGTAAGAGCGCACCGCATCCCCGGCAACGGGGGTGGCATTGCAAACCCCACCGGGAGCAAGACCGAAAAGGGGCGGCATTTCGGCGTTTCGGCGCCGGAAGGCAGGTTTTCGGGCTGCCGCCCGGGTAGGTCGCACGAGGCATCCGGCGACGGACGTCCCAGATGAATGGCCATCGAACGCCCGAAAGGGCGGGAACAGAACCCGGCTTACAGACCGTCTGACATTTCTACAATTACGGGCACTGCCCGGTATGTGTATAAAAATCCGGTGCGACGGCACGTAGTGATTATTTGGATTTCAGGGTCGCGGAAATGGCAGAGTATCGCGCCGGAAACAGAGGAATGAAACCGAACCCGGCCATCGGGCCGCGAGTGCCGCCAATCCGAAACATCCTTGTCCTCGTCCTGCCGATTGTTTTCGGCGGCGGCATCGCCCACGCACAGACGGCGGCGGCGCCGGGAGATACCGAGTCCGTAAGGCAGGACATCGAGACCGTCCTGTCGGGCCGGGATTACCAGCGCCAGTTTCCCGTCACCCCGGCGCCGCCAGCACCGGAAACCCGCCCTGCCCCGATTCAGCCCGAGGCGCCTGATTTTCAGTTTGAAACAGATTTCGAAGGTTCGACCCGCCCCCTGCCCGACATGTTCCGATACATCGCCTGGACACTGATCGCGGCGGGTATCGTGTACCTCGTCTATCTTGCGATGCGGAAGATGCGGCGCGACCGGAAACGTCCCGCCGAAACGGAACCGGTCCCGGCCCGGACCGCAGTACAATCCGGCACGCCGCATTCCCCGCTGGATGAGGTCGAGCGACTTGCCCGCGACGGCGCGCTGGCGGACGCCGTCCATCTGCTGTTGTTGCGGTTCATCGAGGATATCCGGACACAGCAGGGAACCGCCGTGCAACCCGCGCTGACGAGCCGGGAGGTCGTGGCGTCGGTATCACTGCCCCAAACTGCGAGGGCCAGCCTTGCGTTCATCGTTGCATCGGTCGAACGCACGCGATTCGGTGGCATGGAAATCGACCGGGACACCTTCGAGCAATGCCTCGAAGGCTACCGTAATTTCACGCGCCGCCAGGCCACGGTCCGCTAATGGCGAAACAACCTGTCTTTTCGCCGCGCACCGTCGCCATCCTGATCACCTGCGGTATCCTTGCCTTCGCGGGCGCGGCCTATTTCGCCATATCGGATGACCAGCCCGGGACAAGCGGCGCCAATGTGTTTTCGACGTCTGCCGTCGGACACCGCGCCTTCCTGGAATTCCTGCAACGGCGCGGCATTCCAACGGTCGTGAGCCGCAACAATTCGGCGGCGAAGGCCGGCGGGAAAGCGCTGCTGATTCTCGCGGAACCGAACCTGCAACCGGGCAGTTACGGGCTGGCGGACCGGACCCTGCTGATCCTGCCCAAATGGGCGGCGGACGCCGACCCTGCACACCCGGGCTGGGTTCGCGACGTCGCATTTCAGCCCCGGAAGTGGGTCGAGCATGTGATCCGGCAGTTCGACCCGAACGCGGTCGTGATCCGCGAGCCCGTGAAAATCGGCTGGAACGAAGCATCCGCCGCATCGGTTCGGCGATTCAATGGCGGGCGCGTCGATAATGACACCCTGACGAACCGAATCCGCGGCCGGGCCGTGCCGGAAATCGAGGGCCTTCAGTTGATCAGATCGTCGGTCATCGAGCCCATTGTTTCCGCCTGGGAGGGAATCCTCGTCGGCGCCGTCACGGTGCAGGGCCGGACGCTTTTCGTCGTTTCGGATCCGGACCTGCTGTCCAATGCGGGAATCGGTCGCGGCGATCATGCCGCACTGATGCTCGATATGATCGAGCTGATGCGGCCAAAGGACGGCACGGTCGTTATCGATGAGGTCATCCACGGATTTTTCCAGACCCCGAGCCTGTGGCGGACGTTGTTCAGATTGCCTTTCCTTGCGGCGACCGTCACCGCAATCGCGGCGCTCGGCATTCTGGTCTGGGCGGCGTCGAGCCGTTTCGGGGCGGCGCTACCCGCCCCGCGCCGCGGTACGGCAACGGAATCGGACCTGATCGAAAACGCGATCGACCTGTTGCAGCAGGCCGGCCATGAGCAGGAAGTCGCGCGCGCCTATCCCGGCATCGTGCTTCGTGAACTGGCGCAGCAGCTTCATGCGCCACGCCATATGAACGCGGCGGAACAAATCAGATGGATAGACCGTATCGGCGCGGCGCGCCGAATGGAACCGTCCTTTGAAGCATTGTACCGCGAGGCATCAGCGGCGCCCCTTTCGGGCGGACCCCGGCTGCTGCGCGCGATGCAGCGCCTACACCACTGGAAGCAGGAGATGATACATGGACCTAGACGGCATTAGGACGACAAGCGAGGCCTTGCGGGAGCAGGTCCGCAAGGTTGTCATCGGACAGGATACCGCCATCGACCTGATGCTCGTCAGCCTGCTGTCAGACGGCCATATCCTGATGGAGGGCGTGCCCGGCACCGCCAAGACATTGCTGGCGCAGGCGTTTGCGCATGCCCTGTCGCTGAAATTCGGACGCATCCAGTTCACACCGGATCTGATGCCGGGCGATGTCACGGGCACCAATCTTTTCAATTTCCAGACAAGCGCCTTCACCCTGACCAAGGGGCCGGTTTTCACGCAGTTGCTGCTGGCGGATGAAATAAACCGGACACCGCCCAAGACCCAGTCAGCCCTGTTGCAGGCCATGCATGAGCGCACCGTCACCATCGACGGGAAGACCTATCCGCTGGACGACGGATTCATGGTGATCGCCACGCAGAACCCGATCGAACAGCATGGCACGTACCCGCTGCCGGAAGCGCAGCTCGACCGTTTCCTGTTCAAGCATGTGCTGGACTATCCGTCGCGGGACGAGGAGCGCGCCATCGTCGAACAGCACGGCCAGCGCACCACGATGCCGGCGCTGGACGCGTTCGGCATGACCCGGGTCGCCGACCTCACGGTCCTGCAACAGATCCGGCAGGTCGTCACCGGAATCCGGCTGTCAGCCGACCTGATCGACTATATCGTCGATGTCATCCGGGCGAGCCGGGAGCACCCGTCACTGCAGTTCGGCGCCTCGCCCCGGGCCGCGAACATGCTGGCCATCGCCACGCGCGCCTATGCCGCCCTGCAAAGCCGCGACTATGCCATTCCCGACGACGTGAAGACGCTCGCCATTCCGGCGCTGCGACACCGCGTTGTCCTGGCGCCGGGCGCGGAAATAGACGGCACGAATGCCGATCAGGTCATCAGGGCCATCCTCGACCAGGTACCGGCGCCGCGCTGATGCTGCCGACGCTTCGCGCCTTCATTGTCTTTGCATCGGGTGTCCCGCTCGGGTTTGCCCTGATTCTCGCCGACGAGACATTGTGGCCGCTGGCGTTCGGTTGCCTTGCCGTCGCTGTCGCCATCACCGGATGGGATGCTGTTCTTACGCCGCGCGTCGGCGTGTTTGCCATCGATGTGCAAATACCCGGCGTGCTCTATGTCGGCGACCGTGACGTCGTGACGATTGCGCTGTCCGGCATCGCGCTGCGTCATCCGACAACAGTGACGCTGGCCTGCGACACCGGCGGCACACTCCAGCCGCCGCCGCATCAGCATTGCCGGATGATACCCGGCGAATCATGCGAATTACGGATCCCTCTGGTGCCGAACCGACGCGGGCATGCGGCGATTCAGCGTCTCTGGCTGCGCTGGCAGGGCCCACTGGGCCTTGTCGAGCGGCGCCACATCCGCGAAACGGATGCATCGGTGCCGATTGTCCCGAATATCCGGGCGGTCCGCGGCGCCGCCCTGACGCTATCCGTGCGGGACGCCACATTCGGAATCAAGACCCAGCGCCAGTCCGGCGAGGGAACGGAATTCGATGCCCTGCGCGAATACATGCCGGGACTGGATCACCGCTCCATCGACTGGAAGCATTCGGCGCGCCACCACAAGCTTGTCTGCAAGGAATTCCGGACCGAGCGGAACCACCAGATCATCCTGGCGTTCGATACCGGACACCTGATGAGCACGCCCTTGCACGGCATTCCGCGGCTTGATCACGCGATTAATGCCGGGTTGCTGCTTGGCCACGCCTCGCTGCGTCACGGCGACCGCATCGGCGTCTTCGGTTTTGACGCACAGACCCGCGTCTCCGCGGAGCCCTTTGGCGGCGTCCACGAATTTCCGCGGCTGATGCGCCTGACATCGGACATCGAATACCATCAGGAAGAAACGAACTTTACCCGGGGCCTGATGGAACTGATGACGCGCCTGAAACGGCGCTCGCTCATCATCCTGCAAACGGAATTCGTCGATACGGTGACGGCGGAACTGATGGTCGAGAACCTGCAACGGCTGGCCGCGAGGCACCTCGTCATCTTCGTGTCGATGCACGATCCCCGGCTGCACACGCCTCCGGAAAAGAGCCCCCGGACCCTGAAAGACGTCAATCGCATGGTTGTCGCCGACGGCTTCCTGCGCGAGCGCCGCACGGTTTTCGAACGGCTGCGCCGCATGGGTATCCATTGCATCGATGCGCCAAGCCATGCGGTCGGCGCCGAACTGCTGAACCGGTACATTCACATCAAGCGACTGGAACTTATCTGACATGGCGGAACCAGAAGCGCATCTCCGAAGCTACAATTTCCGCCGCGAACGCGAAGAAGGCTGGCGCGACCTCGACAGCCTGGTGCAGCGGGTGCAGCGATCAGGCCTGTCGAGCCTTTCCGCGCAGGAGTTGCGCCGCCTTCCGGAACTATACCGTTCGGCCATTTCCTCATTGTCGGTCGCGCGCAGTATTTCGCTGGACCGGAATGTCGTCGCTTATCTCGAAAGCCTCGCGGTTCGCGCCTATTTCTGCGTCTACGGCGGTCGCGAGTCGCCGGGCGCGGGAATACGGCGATTTCTGGTGCGCGACTTTCCCGCGGCGGTCCGCGCGGCACGATGGCATATCGCCGCCGCTTTCGCGGTCCTGGCCTTCGGCGGTATCGTGGGCTTCGTGCTGACGGCGAACAGCCCGGACTGGTATTACAGTTTCGTCTCCGAATCGATGGCCGGATTCCGGTCCCCGACGGCGGAAACCGGCGACCTGCGCGCCGCCCTTTACGAAACCGACGACACCGCCATCGACAGCCTCAATCTCTTCGCCAGTTTCCTGTTCAGCCACAACGCAAAGATCGGATTGTTGAGTTTCGCGCTCGGCTTCGCCTTCGGCGTTCCAACCGTGCTGCTGCTGTTCGTGAACGGCCTCACCCTGGGAGCATTCGCCGCGCTCTACGCGTCGCGCGGGCTCTCCTGGGACCTCTGGGCCTGGCTGATGATCCATGGCACGACGGAATTGCTCGCGATGGCGTTATGCGGCGGCGCCGGGCTTGTCCTGGGAGGCGCCCTCGCCTTCCCGGACCGTTACAGCCGGCTGCATAATCTCGCGGTGAAAGGCCGCATGGCCGCCGTGGTCGCCATCGGCGCCGTCGGGCTGTTTTTCGTGGCGGCGCTGCTCGAAGGGTTTGCCCGCCAGCTCGTCACCGACGGCATTTTCCGCTACGGCATCGGCGGCGGCGTATTGCTGGCCTGGCTGGCATATTTCGCCTTTTCGGGACGGGAGGCAGGCCGTGACGCCAACTGACCCGCCCGCCAGCATGCGCGCCGGCGCAGTTCGCGAGATCGTCACCCCCGAAGGCCTGGCATTACGGGTCCGGCTCGCCGCCCGCGGGGATCGCTTCTTCGCCGTCCTGATCGATATAGGCATCATTTTACTCGGCCTGGCCTCAATAGTGCTGATCGCCATCGCAATTTTCCCCGATACCGGCGGAAAATGGGCGATGTCGCTGGCCATTGTCCTGTCTTTCGGCATACGGGGCTTTTATTTCATCTTCTTCGAACTGAGATGGCAGGGCACGACGCCGGGGAAGCGGCTTCTCGGCCTGCGGGTGATCGATCGCAACGGCGGGCGGCTGCTGCCAGGCGCCATCTTTGCCCGGAACCTGATGCGAGAGGTCGAACTCTTCATGCCGGTCACCCTGCTGATGTCGGTCCATGGCGGCAACGGTTTCTGGGTCAATCTGCTGACGCTGTCATGGACAGGGATGCTGATGGCGCTGCCCTGGTTCAACCGTGACAGGCTGCGCTGCGGCGATATCGTCGCCGGCACCTGGGTGGTCGAAACGCCGAAAACCGCATTGCTGCCGGATATCGCGGTATCGGAAACCGACAAGTCTCATCGGACGGCCATCCGTTTTACCCCCTCCCAGCTGTCGGTCTACGGCGTGTATGAATTGCAGACGCTGGAAAAGGTGCTGCGGCAGGACGCGCCGGACACCGTCGAGTCCCGGGCCGCCATCGCACGGACGATCCAGGCCAAAATCGGCTGGACGCCATCGGATGAACATCCGGTCGACGCATCGGATTTCCTGCGGGCCTTTTACGCGGCCCTTCGCGGCCATCTGGAGCACAGCGCCTTGTTTGGAAAGCCGCGGGCGAACAAATTCGACCGCCCCTGACGCGGCGGTATAAATAAGTCAGATTCACGCCTTTAATCGAATACCGCTGCAATGTGCTCCGTGCCGACGCCTTCTTTGGTAATCCGCAAATCGTGATAGCTGACAGCAATCGTCACCGCGGACAGCGCCGCGAAAAAAGCCTGGACAATCAGCAGGATAATTGTCGCGCCAATTGGCATGCCGGCCGTTTCATGGTTCATGGTTGCCACCAGCGGCCCGACCACGATCATTTCGATCACGGCGCTGATCAGCAGGATAACCGCGATCACACCGAGTACGCGCCAGCGATAACCGTCGGTCAATTCGGCGCTGCGGCGCAAACTGGCCACTATGCCGGGCCTTTCGACAACCGCCGCCGGCACGGCGACCCACAGGACGGTGAATGCCAGAATTCCAGGGACAATCAGCAGCAGCATTCCCGCGAGGGTTATCAGGCCGGCCAGCAGGCTTACGCCGATCACGGGTAACAACAGGCCGAGGCCTTTCACGACCGATTCCATCGCCGTCGCGTGACCGCCGCGCAGCTGGATGATTGTGCCATATACCAGCGTGGCGGACAGCAGGCTCGTCGACAGGAAATGCACGACGAAGGTGGCTAACGGAACCATTGCATCCACGGTGACGTCACCACCCGCTTCGACGGAGGGTTCCGGCGACGCCAGCAATAACGGAAACTGTGAAGGCAGCATGAATATCAGCGACAACAGGATGAACGGACCGAAATTCTTGAAGAGCACCAGAAAGCTGCGCCGTATCACGGCGCCGATTTCAAAATCCGTTATCGGCATCGGCCCCAGACCCGCTCCACCCTGACTCATCTGTACATTCCTCCGTTGCCGCCATTTCCGCTACGCCCTTGCAGTCCATCGCCAAAATTCAAGAACTAATACTCGTAACCACCACTTTCAGGACAGCGCGCAAACATAGAATACAGGCATCGACCCCGATACCAAACCGTCCTTGTGGCGGAAAAATCCAAATTACACGCGCCAATAAATATGTCGCGAAAAGAACATTATAGGAACATATATTGAACCCGATTCGCAAAATATCATTTATTCATCGGGGTCCCACAAGTCCTTGTAGGTGTATTTAATGATGTCGCTAAAACTGGATTCTTGAAAGAGAACAGAATAGACGCATTTGTTCTCGCGCTTTTACTGCACGTTGCTTGACTTCCCAAAAAATTCCATGATACTCCATAAAGTACCATGAATTGTCATGGCGGACATATAATCCGTCCTACCTAACGGGTCCGCACCTCCGGCAAAGATAGCATGTAACCCGGTGGTGGAGAATGCGGAAATCGGGAACGGGAATGCTGTTATTCACGGGAGAACACCGAAACAAGGTCGACAGGAAGGGACGTGTTTCCCTGCCGGCCGATTTTCGTGCCGAACTCCCGGAAGGAGACGGCCGGTATATTTACATTTACCCGTCGCCGAAATGGGAAACCGCGCTTGAAGCGATAGACCGGGCGCAACTGGAAGCCCTGACCGAAAACATCGATTCCTTCGGCAAATACACCAGGGAACAGGAATATTTCACGACCACTATACTGGGCCGGGCGCGCAAACTGAGCATAGACGGCGAGGGCCGTATCGTCCTGCCGGAAGACTTCCGCAACGCCGCCCGGATCGAAGAAACAGCGGTATTCATCGGCGCCGGAAGGCAGTTTCACATCTGGCAGCCGGAGCTCTATGCAGCCTATGCAGCCGGAGTCAATCGGACATCGCCGGACTATACCCTGCCGGCCGCGCCGCGCGGAGCTCCGGCATGACCGCATCGGACCGTCATATCCCGGTCATGCGGGACGAGGTGCTGGCCGCGCTGGATCCGGCGGACGGCCGGGTCTACCTCGATGGAACCTTCGGCGCCGGAGGCTATTCCCGCGCAATACTGGACGCGGCGGACTGCACAGTCTGGGCCTGCGACCGCGATCCGGACGCCATTGCGCGGGGACGGGAAATGGCGCGCGAATATAACGGTCGACTGACCCTGCTGCACGGCCGGTTCGGGGACCTGCCGAAACTGCTGGAAAACGCCGGAGCCCCGGCGCTGGATGGGGTCGTATTCGACCTTGGCGTATCGTCCCCGCAACTGGATAACGCCGCACGCGGGTTTTCATTTCGCGGCGACGGCCCACTGGACATGCGTATGGCGCAGGAGGGCCCCACTGCCGCCGATATCGTCAATGAATTCGACGAGCGGGAACTGGCCGTCCTGATCCGGCGCCTGGGCGAAGAACGGCACGCCCGACGCATCGCCCATGCCATTGTTGCGGCGCGGGAAACGGGTCCCATCACCCGGACCCTGCAATTGGCGCAGATCATCCGCGATGTCATGCCGCGCGCCGCCGACGGTATCGACCCCGCAACCCGGACCTTCATGGCGCTGCGTATCCATGTGAATGACGAACTGGGCGAACTGGACCGCGGCCTTGTGGCCGCGGAACATCTGTTGCAGCCGGGCGGCAGGCTGGTTGTCGTCAGTTTCCATTCCCTGGAAGACCGCCGGATCAAGAATTTCCTGCGGGTCCGCTCTGACGAAGCGCCGCGCGCCTCGCGTCATGCGCCCGAAGCGCCGCATCGACGCGCGCCGTCCTTCACGCTTCTCCACCGCCGGGGCCTGACCCCGTCCGAAACCGAAACGCGCGCAAATCCGCGAGCACGGTCCGCACGGATGCGGGCCGCTTGCCGAACAGCGGCGGCGGCATGGCCGATGGAGGACGCAGCATGAGAAGCACTGCCATTTTCATCTGGATAGGTCTTGCGGGTATCGCGGGCTTCGCCCTGTTCAACATCACTTTCAAGGTTGAGCAATTGCAAAACGATCTCAGCCGGTTGAACAAGCAGATCCTGCGGGAGCAGAACGCCGTCCATGTCCTCCGTGCGGAATGGAGTTATCTGAACCGGCCGGAGAATATCGAGAACCTCGCGCGCAAGTATCTGCCCGACCTCCAATACCCGGAAACCTCGCAGGTCGGCGGGCTGGAAGATCTCGTCGATACGCCGGCCCCGACACTTGCGGTCGAAACGACGCGCGGGACACCCGTCAGCGCTTCGGCGGTCAGGAGCGTACGATGATTTTCTCCCGGCGCAGGCACCTGTCGAAGCGGCGGCGTAATTCGCAGCGTGCCGGCACCCGGCCCTGCGCAGCCCATACGGACAAGCGGAACGCCCATGTCCTGGAGGTCAGCCATAGCCGTATCGTATTCACGGGCGCGATGCTCATGCTCGCGTTCGTTGCGATTTCCGTCCGGCTGGTCGATATCGCCCTGTTTCAGGAGGCCCGGGAGCCAAAGACCGCACACGCCACGCATATCCAGGCGATGCGCATGGACCGGTCGAATATCGTGGACCGGAACGGGGTCCTGCTGGCCACCAACCTGAACACCGCCTCGCTGTACGCCAACCCGCGCAAGATTATCGATGCGGACGATGCCGCGCGCCAGCTTGTCCGGGCGCTGCCGGACCTTCGCGAAGCCGAAATTGCGCGATCCCTGAAAACCGACCGGTCGTTCATCTGGCTGCAGCGCAACATGACCCCCCGCCAGCAGGCCAGGGTTAATGCGCTCGGCATTCCGGGGCTGTATTTCCAGAGCGCGGAAACCCGCGTCTATCCCAACGGGCCGCTGGCCGCCCATATTCTGGGCTATGTCGATATAGACAATCGCGGCATCGCCGGAATAGAGCGGTCCTTCGATCCATCGTTGCGTGACAACAATACGCCCCTGCAACTGACCATCGACACTCGGGTCCAGCATGCCGTGCAGAGCGAATTGACCCGCGCAATGACGGAATTCAACGCGATCGGCGCCGCAGGCATCATCATGGATGTCAGCAATGGTGAAGTCCTCGCCATGGCCTCGCTGCCGGATTTCGACCCCAATAATGCCGGCACGGCCCTGCCCGATCAGAAATTCAACCGCACAACGCTGGGTGTCTACGAATTGGGATCGACGTTCAAGATTTTCACCGCGGCCATGGCGCTGGATTATGGCGTCGTAAAACTGAGCGGCGGCTACGACGCCACCGAACCTATCCGCGTGTCCAGGTTCCTCATCCGTGATTACCACGCCAAGAAGCGCTGGCTGTCGGTTCCGGAAATCTTCATGTACTCGTCCAATATCGGTGCGGCAAAAATGGCGCAGGATGTCGGCGCCGAAGCGCAGCAGGAATTCTTCGGCCAGCTTGGCATGCTGCGGCAGGCCAACATCGAATTACCGGAAGTCGGCTCACCGATCACGCCGTCGCCATGGCGTCCGGTGAATACGATGACGATTTCCTATGGCCACGGCATGGCCGTCAGCCCGCTGCAACTGGCGTCCGGAGTCTCTGCGATGGTCAATGGCGGCCTGGTCCATCGCCCCACCCTGATCCGCAAGGATTCGACCGAACCGCCGGAAGGCAAGCGGGTGATTTCGGAACGGACCTCGTCCGAAATCCGGCGGCTGATGCGGCTCGTCGTCCAGAACGGCACCGGCAGGAACGCTTCCGCCGAAGGCTATGTCGTCGGCGGGAAAACCGGCACGGCCGACAAGCCGGGCAACGGCGGCTATCGGCGGCGATCCCTGATTTCATCGTTCATCGCCGCCTTTCCGATGCATGCGCCGCGTTACGTGGTTCTGGTGATCCTTGACGAACCGCAGGGCAACAAGCAGACCCATGGCTACGCGACCGGCGGTTGGGTCGCGGCCCCGTCCGTCAAACGACTGATTGAACGCACGGCACCATTGCTTGGCGTCCGTCCGGTCGATGAGACATCGCCGGAAATTCACGAACTGCTGGATATTCAACTCAACCGGGAGGGGCGCCAGCTTGCGTCTTACTGAGCTGGTCAACGGAGATAATGTGACGACGGCGACGATCCTGCCCGATACCGAAATCATCGGCCTTACCGCCGACAGCCGCGAGGTACGCCCGGGATTTCTGTTTGCGGCGTTGCCCGGTACGGTTCATGACGGCCGCGACTATATCGGGCAGGCAATACGAAACGGCGCCGCCGCGGTTCTTGCGCCCCCCGGCTCCCGTCCGGCGGAAGCCCCTGACGCGCTGCCCGTTATCATCGATCCGAATCCCCGCCGCCGCCTCGCTCTCATGGCGGCGCGTTTCTTTCCAGAACAGCCTGCCACCATCGTTGCGGTAACCGGCACCAACGGGAAGACGTCGGTTGCGAATTTTGCGCAGCAATTCTGGACGCTGGCGGGCCATCGCGCCGCCGCGCTGGGCACGCTGGGCGTCACCGCGCCCGGATGGGCGGGCGGTCCGGGACTGACGACGCCGGATCCCGTTAAGCTGCATGAAACCCTCGCCGCGTTGAAAATGGCCAATATCGACCGCCTGGCTGTCGAGGCGTCGAGCCACGGGCTCGACCAGTACCGGCTGGACGGCGTGCGTGTCGCCGCCGCGGCGATCACCAACATAACGCGCGATCATCTGGATTATCACAAAACGATGGACGCCTATCGCGACGCCAAGCTGCGGCTGTTCGCGGAACTCGTGGACGACGGCGGCGTCGCTGTGGTTGACGCCGATTCAGACCTGTTTGAACCCGTCGCCAGAATCGCGCGCCACCGTAATCTGACCCTGCTGACCTACGGTCGGAAAAGCGGAGACATCCGCTGCGTCAACGCGGTTGCGCAGGGTGGCGGCTGGCGGTTGTCCCTTTCCGTCCATGGCCGGCCATTCGACGTCGCCTTTCCCCTGCCGGGAAATTTCCAGGTTTCCAATGCGCTCTGCGCCCTCGCGCTGGTTACCGGGTGCGGCGCGGACATGGATGACATGGTCCCATTTTTGGCACAATTGCACGGCATAGCGGGCCGCATGCAGATTGTCGGACACAGAACGAACGGCGCGCCGGTCATCGTCGACTACGCGCACACGCCCGACGCGCTGGCCACCGTACTCGGCGCGGCGCGCGCCCATGCCGCCGGCCGGCTGGTGACGGTATTCGGTTGCGGCGGCGACCGGGATGCAGGCAAACGACCGCAAATGGGCGCCATCGCCGCAGCCCTGGCCGACAGGGTCATCGTCACCGACGATAATCCGCGCAGCGAAATTCCGGCGGCCATTCGGCGCGGAATCCTCGACGCCTGCCCACTGGCGACGGATATCGGCGACCGGCGCGAAGCGATCCGAACCGCCATTGCCGGGCTTGAGACAGGCGACGTTCTGGTCATTGCCGGCAAGGGCCATGAACAGGGCCAGACGATCGGCACCCGTATCCTGCCGTTCGACGACATCGAGGTCGCACGTGGCGCGATCCGCGACATTGACGGGGCTACGGCATGACCGCGCTGTGGACATCCAACGAAGCGGCCCAGGCCACCGGCGGCAGGACTACGACATCCTGGCAGGCATCCGGCGTGTCCATCGACAGCCGTACGGTGCAGGCCGGCGATCTGTTCATTGCCATAAAGGGCCCGAACATGGACGGCCATGCCTATGTCCGTGACGCATTTTCCGCCGGCGCCGCGGCCGCCATGGTGGCGGATTCGGTGGACCATGGCGGACCGCTGCTGACGGTGCCCGATACCGAGAACGGCATGACCGCGCTGGCCCGTCACGCGCGTGATCGCAGCGCCGCCAGAATCGTCGCCGTTACCGGCAGCGCAGGAAAAACCGGCACGAAGGACGCCCTTGCGCTGGTGCTCGGCCGGCAGGGCAAAACCACCGCGACCAGCGGCAACCTCAACAACCATTGGGGTCTGCCGCTCAGTCTCGCGCGACTGCCGCGCGACGCAAGGTTTGGCGTATTCGAAATGGGCATGAGCGCGCCCGGCGAAATCGCGCCGCTCTCCCGGCTGGCCCACCCGGAGGTTGCGATTATCACCAATGTGGAATCGGCCCATCTGGAATTCTTCGATTCCGAGGAAGGAATTGCGGACGCCAAGGCGGAAATTTTCACCGGCATGGACCGCGATGGCACCGCCGTACTGAACCGTGACAACCGTCATTTCGAACGCCTGCGCCGCCATGCGGACGCGGCGGGCATTCGCAATATCCTGACCTTCGGTGTCCATGACATGGCGGATTTCCGGCTCGCTGCCGCCGACGTCCAGCCGGCGCACAGCCGGGTTTCCGCCCGCATTCCGGATCGGGACGTTACGTATACAATTGGCGCGCCGGGCCGCCACTGGGCGCTGAACAGCCTCTCCGTCCTGGCCGCCGTCACCGCGCTGGACGCGGATGTCGATGCCGCGATGGCGGCGTTGACGGACGTTTCCCCGCCAAAGGGCCGGGGGTCGCGAACGAATGTCCGCCTCGATGGCGGCAGCTTCCTGCTGATCGACGAAAGCTATAATGCCAGCCCCGCCTCTATGCGGGTGGCGTTCGACGTGCTGGGCACGGCGCCGGGTCGCCGCATCGCGGTGCTGGGCGACATGCGGGAGCTGGGGCCGCAGGCGCCTGAACTGCATGCCGGGCTGGCGGAAAGCATCACCGGCAACAATATCGATCTCGTCTTTCTCGCGGGCGAAAACATGGCCCATCTGGCTGCGGCGCTGGGACATGACCGGTGCGCCGCGCATGGCAGCGACAGCGCCGCGATCCTGCCGATTGTCCGCGATGCGATCCGTCCCGGCGACGTCGTGATGGTCAAGGGGTCATTTGGCAGCAATATGGCGCCGGTCGTTGCGGCGCTGGCGGCGCTGGATCGCGATGCCGATGCCGAAGCAATGGCAGGAGGGCGCTAGGCGATGCTCTACAATTTCCTCGTGCCGTTCTCGGAAGATTTTCTGGCGTTCAACCTGTTCCGCTATCTGACATTCCGGACCGGCGGCGCGATCATGACCGCGCTGATCATCAGCTTCCTGTTCGGGCCCAGAGTCATCAACTGGCTGAAAAGCCGGCAGCGGGCGGCCAACAACATCCGCGAAGACGTTCCGGATACCCATCTGAAAAAAATCGGCACGCCGACGATGGGCGGCTTCCTGATCCTGCTGTCGATCACGATCAGCACCATCCTCTGGGCCGATTCCAGCAACGTCTATGTCTGGATTGTCCTGTTCGTCACGATCGGATTCGGCGCGGTGGGCTTTGCCGACGATTATCTGAAGCTGTCGCGCAAAAATTCAAAGGGCCTATCCGGCAGGTTGAAGCTGCTGTTTCAGTTGCTGATTTCCGTCGCCGCCGCAATCTGGGTCCTGCAACTGACGCAGCCGCCGCTGAACGATGCCCTGGTCGTGCCGTTCTTCAAAAGCGTTCTGATCAATCTCGGCTGGGTCTTCGTTCCCTTCGCCGCCTTCGTGATGATCGGCGCCTCCAATTCCGTCAACCTGACCGACGGGCTGGACGGGCTGGCCATCGTGCCCGTGATGATCGCCGCCGGCTGTTTCGGATTTATCGCCTATCTGGTGGGCAGCACGGTTTATTCGAACTACCTGCAAATCCATTACATCGCCGGCGCCGGCGAACTCGCCGTGTTCGCGGGCGCGATGGTCGGTGCAAGCCTGGGTTTCCTGTGGTTCAACGCCCCGCCCGCCATGGTCTTCATGGGCGATACGGGGTCGCTCGCGGTCGGCGGCGCGCTCGGCGCGATCAGCGTCGTGACCAAGCATGAAATCGTACTGGCCATTGTCGGCGGCCTGTTTGTCCTGGAGACAGTCTCGGTCATCGTGCAGGTCGCGTCGTTCAGGCTGACCGGCAAGCGGGTCTTCGCCATGGCGCCGCTGCACCATCACTTCGAAAAGAAGGGATGGGCCGAATCGACCATCGTCATCCGGTTCTGGATTATCGCCATCGTTCTCGCCCTTGTCGGCCTCTCCACACTGAAGCTGAGGTAGGCGCGATGATCCGGATTCCTTCCACATCAGGCAAAACCATCGCGGTCATGGGGCTGGGCAAATCCGGCCTGTCCACCGCCAGGGCGCTGCTGGCCAGCGGCGCGCAGGTATATGCCTGGGATGACAGCAGCGATCGTCGCGCCGAGGCCGAAGCCGCCGGCATAACGGTCACCAGCCTGACCAACGGGTTGTGGAAGGATGTCGACTCGCTGGTGCTCAGCCCCGGCATTCCCCACACCTTCCCCGCACCCCACCCGGTTGCGGCGCGCGCCCGGGCGCAGGGCACCGAAATCGTCGGCGATATCGAACTGCTGGCCCGCGCCGAACGGGATGCACGCTATATCGGTATCACCGGAACCAATGGGAAATCGACGACGACGGCCCTGATCGGTCACATCCTGGAAACCGCGAAACAACCGGTCCAGGTCGGCGGCAACCTGGGCACGCCGGCACTCGACCTGGCCTCTCTGGGCCAATCCGGCACCTATGTGCTGGAACTGTCGTCCTTCCAGCTTGAACTGATGCCATCGGCGGCGTTCGATATCGCGATTCTGCTCAATATCACGCCGGATCATCTTGACCGCCACGGCGGCATGGAAGGCTACAAAGCGGCCAAACGGCGGATTTTTCAGCATTGCCGCGGCACCGCCATTGTCGGGGTCGACGATCCGGACAGCGCCGCCACCTGTGACGTATTGCGGGACAATCCCGCGGTGACGGTCATCGCGGTTTCCGGCAGCCGGAAAACCGATGGCGGCGTCTATGCCGAAGACGGCATCCTGTATGACGACGTCGCCGGCGAACGGGTCGCTGTCATGGATCTGGGCGATGTCCAGACGCTTCCGGGATCGCACAATGCGCAGAATGCCGCCGCCGCCTATGCGGCGACACAGGCTGCCGGATTGGCCCGCGCGGATATCGTGGCCGGCATTCGCAGCTATCCCGGCCTGCCGCATCGCCAGGAACTGGTCGCCACAATCGCCGGCGTCCGCTACGTCAACGACAGCAAGGCGACCAACCCGGAAGCCGCCGCCAAGGCGCTTGGCAGTTATCCCGTGATTTACTGGATCGCGGGCGGCAAGCCAAAGGAAGGCGGGCTGGAAGCCATAGCCCCCTTCCTGCCGCGCATCCGGCGCGCCTATCTGATTGGCGAGGCCGCGGAAGCGTTCAATACGGCGCTGTCTGACAAAATCGATACGCAAGTTTCAGGCACCCTGGCGCAGGCAGTACAGGATGCCCACGCGGCGGTTAGTTCGGAACATCCGGAAGATGCGGTGGTCCTGCTGTCGCCGGCCTGCGCCTCCTTCGACCAGTTTCCCAATTTCGAGGAACGCGGCCGTGAATTCGGTCGCCTTGTCCGGCGCCTCTCCACGACCGGGGAGGCGGCGCCATGAGGCCGATCGCGCGCGACGACACCTCAATCCTGGGCCGTTGGTGGTGGACCGTCGATCACTGGACATTGCTGGGCTTCGGCCTGCTGACCGCATTCGGCCTCGTCCTCACCGTCGCGGCGAGCCCGCCGGTTGCGGAGCGGATTGGCCTGGATTCGCTGTATTTCGTGCGTCGGCAGGCGTTGATGATCGTGCCCGCCATCGCGTTGATGATCGCGGTCTCCCTGCTGGAACCGCGCAATATCCGGCGGGTCGGCGCCATCGCCTTCGCCGGCACGATCGGCCTGCTGATCCTGACGCTGCTTGTCGGCCCGGAAATCAAGGGTTCGCAGCGCTGGCTGATCATTGCGGGCTTTTCGCTGCAACCCTCGGAATTCATCAAGCCGACCTTTGCCGTCGTCGCGGCCTGGATGTTTTCGGCCCGCCGCCTCGGCGAGGATATTCCCGGCTACCTGATATCCTGCGTCCTCTATCTGATCGTGCTCTCGCTGTTGCTGGCGCAACCCGATATCGGGCAGGCCATCGTCGTGACCGCCATCTGGTTTATCCAGTGGTTTCTGGCCGGGCTTTCGATGAGCTGGGTCTTTATGATCGGCATTGCCGGAATCCTGGCGATGGTTGTCGCCTATTTCGTCTTTCCCCATGTCAGCAGCCGGATCGACCGGTTCCTCGATCCGGCCTCGGGAGACAGTTACCAGATCGACCGGGCGATGGAGGCGTTCCTGAATGGCGGGTTGCTGGGCCGCGGCGCCGGCGAGGGAACGGCAAAAGCGTTTCTGCCCGACGCCCATGCCGATTTCATTTTTGCTGTCGCCGGCGAGGAATTCGGCCTGCTGGCCTGTTTCATCATAATCGCCCTGTTCGTCTTTATCATCCTGCGCGGCCTCGTCCGGGTGCTGGCGGATACGGATCTTTTCATCGTGCTGGCGGCAACCGGCCTGATCGTGCAGTTCGCCCTGCAGGCCATCATCAACATGGCCTCGACCGTCAACCTGATGCCGACCAAGGGCATGACCCTACCCTTCATTTCCTATGGCGGATCGTCGCTCCTGGCGCTCGGCCTCGGCATGGGAATGCTGCTGGCGCTGACCCGCCGCCGTCCGGGGAGCCAGCGATGACTGCAGACGGCAAGCTGATCATCCTGTCCAGCGGCGGTACGGGCGGCCATGTTTTTCCCGCCCAGGCGCTGGCCGAAAACCTGTTGGCGCAGGGTCACAGGCTGGCCCTGATCACGGACCGGCGCGGCAATTCCTACGGCGAATCATTCGCCGGCGTTGAAACCCGCTTTATCCAGGCCGCCGGCATCAGCGGGCGCGGCCCCCTTACGAAAGGTGTCGCCCTGTTCCGGCTCGCGATCGGCTTTTTCCAGTCGCGGAACCTGCTTCGCGACATGAAACCGGATGTGGTTGTCGGCTTCGGCGGATACCCGACAATTCCGACCATGCTGGCGGCTTCGCACCTGAAGATCAAGACGGTGATCCACGAACAGAATGCCGTTCTGGGCCGCGCCAATCGCGTGCTCGCGCCACGTGCCAGCCGGATCGCTACCGCCTTCAAGACCACGGCATTCCTGCGCGATGCGGATCTGGAACGAACCGTCTGGACGGGGAATCCTGTCCGACCCGAAATTCTGGCGATCCGGAACAATCCGTATCCGCCGCTGGATGCGGAATCGCCGATCCATATGCTCGTCACGGGTGGCAGCCAGGGCGCGTCGATTTTTTCAAAAGTCGTTCCCGAGGCGCTGGCGGCCCTGCCGGACGGTTTGCGCAGGCGAATCCGCATTACCCAGCAATGCCGCCGGGAGGATATCGATTCCGTCCGGGCCGCCTATGCGCGGACGGAGACGGAAGCTGTCCTTGCGCCGTTCTTCAACGACATCCCCGGACGCCTCAGCGAGGCGCATCTGGTGATCTGCCGCGCCGGCGCATCCACGACGGCCGAACTGTCCTGTGCCGGCCGGCCGGCCATACTGGTGCCCTATCCGCACGCCATCGACGATCACCAGACGGCGAACGCGGCGCGGTTTTGCGATTCCGGCGGCGCCTGGATGATTCCGGACAGCGATTTTACGCCAACGGTCCTGTCCGACCGGCTGAAATCGCTTTTTTCCGTAAGCTCGACGCTGGAAATGGCTGCGCGCTGCGCGGCGCGTTCCGGAATGCCGGAAGCCGCCGAGCGGCTGGCAAACCTGGTCCTGGGCGTCATCAGAGAAAACGGAAACGGCGCGCATGCCACGCTGCGGGAGGAAGCCGCATGAGAGCGATGCCCCTGTCCATCGGCCTGATTCACTTCATCGGTATTGGCGGCATCGGCATGTCCGGGATCGCCGAGATCCTGCATAACCTCGGTTATCAGGTGCAGGGCAGCGATGTCGCGGAAGGCGCCAATGTCGCCCGACTGCGCAAACTCGGCATTCAGGTCATTGTCGGCCACGCGGCGGACAATGTCACGGATGCGCAGGTCGTCGTGGTCTCGTCGGCCATCAGGCCGGAAAACCCCGAAATGACCGAGGCGCTGGCGCGCATGATTCCGGTTGTCCGCCGCGCGGAAATGCTGGGTGAACTGATGCGCCTGAAATGGTCGATCGCCATCGGCGGCACCCATGGCAAGACCACAACCACTTCGATGGTCGCCGCCCTGCTTGAAGCAGCGGAACTGGACCCGACCGTCATCAATGGCGGCATCATCAACGCCTACGGCACCAATGCGCGCCTGGGCGATGGCGACTGGATGGTCGTGGAAGCGGACGAATCCGACGGCACCTTCACCAAACTGCCGGCAACCATCGCCATCGTGACCAATATGGATCCGGAGCACCTTGATTTCTATGGCGGTTTCGATGCGGAGAAGGAAGCGTTCCGAACCTTCGTGCAGAACATACCCTTCTACGGATTCGCCGCGCTGTGCATTGACGATTCCGACGTGCAGACGCTGATCGGTCAGATCAGCAGCCGTCGGCTTGTGACCTATGGCACAAACCCGCAGGCGGAAATCCGCGGCGAAAATCTGCAAACAGGTCCCGCCGGCGTCACCTTCGATGTCGTGATCGATTCGCGCGACGACCGGGCCCGTGTGCTGAAGAGGATCGAACTGCCGATGTTCGGCGCCTACAACATGCTGAACGCCCTGGCCGCCATCGCCGTCGCGAACGAGATGGGGATCAGTGACGAAGCAATCGCGCGCGGGCTGAAGGATTTCAGCGGCGTAAAGCGGCGTTTCACGAAAACGGGCGAAACCGGAGGCGTCACCATAATCGACGACTACGGCCATCACCCGGTGGAAATCGCGGCGGTCCTGAAAGCCGCGCGCGCGGTGACCCGTCGCCGTGTCATCGCCGTGGTCCAGCCCCACCGCTATTCCCGCCTGAAGGATCTGTTCGAGGAATTCTGCGCCTGCTTCAACGATGCGGACTCGGTTATCGTCGCCAATGTATACCCGGCCGGTGAGGCGCCGATCGAAGGAATCAACCGCGATGCGCTGATCCAGGGATTGCGCACCCACGGACACCGTCAGGTTTCGCCGCTGGACGATCCTGCCGATCTGCCCGCGCTGGTCCGCGAAATGGCCGCGCCGGGCGACCTTGTGGTCTGTCTCGGCGCCGGATCGATCAGCAACTGGGCCAATGACCTGCCCGGCGCTTTACGTCAGCTGTCGGACGCGCCGGCGGAGACGGGGCAATGAATGTCATGACCGGCAATCCGAGACTTGTTGACCGTCTGCCGCAAATTCGCGGCGCCTACAGGGAAAACTATCCGCTGTCGCGAATCGTCTGGTTCAAGGTCGGCGGCCCGGCGGAGGTCATGTTCGAACCCGCGGACGAATATGACCTGCGGTATTTTCTCGCCGAGAAGCCGCGCGATATCCCGGTCACGATTATCGGCGTCGGCTCCAATCTGCTTGTCCGGGATGGCGGCGTGCCCGGCGTGGTGATCCGGCTTGGGCGGGCGTTTTCGCGCATTTCAATCGAGGAAGAGACCATTGCGGCAGGCGCCGCGGCGCTGGCGATTAACGTGGCGCGCACGGCACAGCGCGAAGGATTCGCGGGCCTGGAATTCCTGTCGGGCATTCCCGGCTCCGTCGGCGGCATCCTGCGTATGAATGCCGGCGCCTATCAGCGGGAAACCCGGGATGTCGTCATCCGCACCCGGGCGATCGATCCCGCCGGCGTCCTGAATGTCCTGAGCTGCGAAGCGATGGGATTCTCATACCGTCACAGCCAGGTGCCGGATGACTGGGTCTTTGTCCGTGCCGAGCTTCGGATTGCCCCCGGCGACAGGGACGCTATCGCGGCCCGCATGGCGGAAATTTCCGAAGCGCGGACGCAAACCCAGCCGGTGCGCACCCAGACTGGCGGCTCCACCTTCAAGAATCCGGAGGGAATCAAGGCCTGGGAACTGATCGACCAGGCAGGTTGCCGGGGATTACGCATCGGCGGTGCGCAGGTATCCGAGCAGCATTGCAACTTCCTGATCAATACCGGTGCGGCATGCGCCGCCGATATCGAGGTGCTGGGCGAGACTGTCCGGCAACGGGTTCAGGATAATTCCGGTGTTCTGCTGGAATGGGAAATCCAGCGCATCGGCCAGCCGGCTTCGGTCATTCCAGGCCATACGGCCAATGGCGGTGCGGCATGAAGAAATCCGTTGCGGTTTTGATGGGCGGCACGTCGGCAGAGCGGGAGGTATCGCTTGTCACCGGCAAGGCCTGTGCCGACGCGTTGCGTAAATGCGGCTTCCGGATCGCCTGCATCGATGTCACCGGCGACATCCAGGCCATGATCGCCGCCCTGATAACGCAAAAGCCGGATGTCGTTTTCAACGCCTTGCACGGCCGCCATGGCGAGGACGGCAAGATACAGGGGCTGCTGGATCTTCTCGGCATTCCCTACACCCATTCCGGCGTCCTCGCCTCCGCCGTCGCCATGGACAAGCAGAAGGCGAAGATCCTGTTCGGCGCGAAGGGAATTCCCTGTCCCGACGGCCGGGTCATGACGCTGGATCAGATCAGCGCCTGCACCGACCTTGAACCGCCCTATGTGATCAAGCCGAATGACGAAGGGTCGAGTGTCGGCGTGTACATCGTTCGACCCGGCGACAACCGGGTTCCAACCCGTGAATGGCCCTTCGGCGATACGGCGCTTGTCGAGACATTCATCCCCGGCCGCGAGTTGACCGTCGCCGTAATGGGCGACAGGGCGCTGGGGGTAACGGAGTTGCGGCCGCTGACCGGGTTCTACGACTACGAGTCGAAATATACCGAAGGGAAGACCGTTCATCTCTGCCCGGCGCCGATTCCCGATGACGTCGCCCGTCTGGCCATGGAATACGCCGTCACGGCGCACCGCACCCTGGGATGCCAGGGCGTCAGCCGTTCGGATTTCCGTTACGACGACACGGCGGGCGAACCGGGGCAGCTCTACATGCTGGAACTGAATACCCAGCCGGGCATGACGCCGCTGTCGCTCGTTCCCGAACAGGCCGCCCATGCAGGCATGCCGTTCGGCGAGCTGGTCACATGGATGGTGGAGAACGCCGCATGCGACAGCTGATTTCCACCCTGGGCCTCTGGCGCGGCCAGGAAAAGTCGCCGCGCGGGAAGATAAACCGGAAGGCGCAACGCCGGCGCGTCGCGCCGCGCTGGCGCCGTCCCGCGCTGCATGCCGCCGGCTTTTTGCTTCTCATAGGCGGCGCCGGCAGCGGCGCCTATTGGGCGTGGTCATCCGGTATGGTGGCGCGACTGACGGATCATCTCATCGTCTCCGCAACCGAAGCCTCTGTCCGCGCCGGTCTTTCGGTCGACGAGATCCTTGTCGAGGGCCGCACCGAAACGACCCGCGCCCAGTTGCTGAATGCAATCGGGGTTCGACAGAACGACCCGATCCTCACCATCGATACCGAAGCGATCAGAAGCCGTCTGCGCGCGCTGGGCTGGGTTGCGGATGCGGTTGTCCAGCGGCGGCTGCCGGGGACCCTGTATGTCAGCATCAAGGAGCGTACCGCGATGGCGATCTGGCAGCGCAACGGACAATTTGTCCTGGTCGATCCCCACGGCGAAGTCATCGGCGCAGAGGGGCTGGAACGCTATACGCATCTGAAGGTCATCATCGGCGAAGCCGCGCCGAAGCACGCGCCGGCGCTTCTCGACATGCTGACAAGCGCGCCGCACCTGATGCAGAGGGTGCGGGCCGGCATCTGGGTTGGCAACCGGCGCTGGAACCTTCAGCTCGACGACGGCATCGATATCCACCTTCCGGAATCCGATCCGCAGGCCGCCTGGTCGCGGCTGGTTACCCTGGACCGCGACAGCAAAATCTTAAGCCGGAACATTTCGGTCGTCGATCTGCGTATCCGCGACCGCCTGATCGTTCAACAGCGGGACCGTGGAGACAGCACATGAAGACGCAATTTTCGCGTAACCGGACCAAAGGAAAGGAAAACAGGTCTTGGCCCGCAAGGAACTGATTACAGCGCTGGACATCGGCACCAGCAAGATCTGCTGCTTCGTCGCGGAAATCGACGAAAACGATCGCGTTCGCGTGACTGGAATCGGCCATCACGCCAGCCGGGGACTCAAGGCGGGTACGATCGTCAATATGGAAGAAGCCCAGCATTCGGTGATCAGCGCCGTTTATGCGGCGGAACAGATGGCAGGCGAACAGATTCGCGACGTCTTCGTCAATGTCAGCTGCGGCCACCCCGAAAGCGGCCAGATGATTCTGGAAACCACGATTGAGAGCGGCGCCATCGGTGACGGCGAAATGCGCCGCCTGTTCAACGAAAACCGCCTGCGCGACACCGGTAATGAACGCGCGCTCGTGCATGCCATCCCGGCAGGGTACAAGATTGACGGCTCGAACGGCATCCGCGATCCGCGCGGATTGTCCGGGCAAAAGCTGGGCGTACAGGTACGAACTGTTTCCGTCGCCGCCAGCGCCATCCAGAACCTCAATACCTGCATCGGCCGATGCCACCTGAACGTCCGCGGCCATGTTGTCAGCGCCTATGCCTCGGGGTTGTCGTGCCTGGTCGAAGACGAAACGGATCTCGGCGTCACGGTCATCGACATGGGCGGCGGCACGACCTCCGTAGCCGTCTTCTACGATGGCACGCTGGCCTTTACGGATACGATTCCGGTCGGCGGCACGCATGTCACCAACGACATCGCCCGCGGCCTGTCCACCCCGCTAAGTCACGCCGAACGGCTGAAGACACTTTACGGCAGCGCACTGTCGTCACCGAACGACGAACGCGACATCGTCGATGCGCCGCAAATCGGCGAGGAAGAAGAAGGCACCGTCAACCGTGTCCCGAAATCCTTCATCGTCAGCATAATAGCACCCCGACTGGAAGAGACCTTTGAACTCGTCCGAGAACGACTCGAACTGAGCGGCTTTGACAAGCTGGCCGGTCGCCGGGTGGTCCTGACGGGCGGCGCCAGCCAGATCAATGATGTCCGGCTCCTCGCCAGCCAGATCCTGGACAAACAGGTCCGGTTGGGCCGGCCGATGCGAATCGCCGGGCTCGCGGAAGCGACCGGTGGGCCCGCCTTTGCGACGGCTGCGGGGCTGCTGACCTACGCCGCCGACGATCGCGGCGAAATCAGGCCGGCGGAAGCCGGGGTCATCAAGTCATATCGCGGCCCGTTCGGCCGTTTTGGAGGGTGGTTCCGTGAACATTTCTAGAATCGCGGCCCCCCGCAACGAAATTCCTCGCGGCGTCTCGACGACGCGGGAATATCCCGGCATTCGCCGGAACATTCTGATATTATAACCGGTATCCTGGAGGCAGATCTCATGACAATAAACCTCAGCATGCCAAAGTCGGAAACCATCTTGAGTCCGAGTATCCTCGTCGTGGGTGTCGGCGGCGCTGGAGGCAACGCCGTCAACAACATGATTCGCTCGAATCTCGAAGGAGTCGACTTTGTCGTCTGTAATACGGATTCACAGGCCCTGAGCCATTCCCTCGCCGAACGCAAGATCCAGATGGGTCTGAGCACGACCGAGGGGCTGGGTGCGGGCTCGCGGCCCGAAATAGGCGCCGCAGCGGCCGAAGAGGCGCTGGACGAAATCCAGCATCACCTCAACGGCACCCATATGGTGTTCATCGCGGCCGGCATGGGCGGCGGCACGGGCACCGGCGCGGCGCCCGTTATTGCCAGGGCGGCCCGGGAACAGGGCATTCTGACAGTCGGGGTGGTCACGAAACCGTTCCAGTTCGAAGGCAACCGCCGGATGAAGATCGCGGAAGCCGGAATCGAGGAACTGCAGCAGTTCGTCGACACGCTGATCATCATCCCCAACCAGAACCTGTTCCGCATCGCCAATGAGAAGACAACCTTTGCGGATGCGTTCAACATGGCCGATGACGTGCTGCATTCGGGCGTTCGCGGCGTGACCGACCTGATGGTCATGCCGGGCCTCATCAATCTCGACTTTGCCGATATTCGCACGGTTATGAGCGAGATGGGCAAGGCCATGATGGGCACTGGCGAAGCGGAAGGCGACAAGCGCGCCACCGAAGCCGCCGAACGGGCCATTTCAAACCCGCTGCTGGACGATGTGACGATGAAAGGCGCGAGAGGCGTGCTCATCAACATCACCGGCGGGCCGGACATGACCCTCTTCGAAGTCGACGAGGCCGCAAACCGGATCCGCGACGAAGTCGATCCCGACGCCAATATCATTTTCGGGTCGACCTTTGACGAATCCATTGAAGGGATTATCCGGGTATCCGTGGTTGCGACAGGTATTGAAGCGGTCGAACAGTCCGACTACCGGCCGCTACCTGTCGGCCTGTCCCGCGCCGTCGCCAAGCCGGCCGTCAGCGTCGCTGCCGAACCGGTGGAAAACGTCGCGGAACCGGAACAGATTGTCGAAGTCGCTATGGAACCGGAACCGGAAACGGAAATGGAACCGCAGCGGGTCGAAACCGGACATTCCGAAGAAGAGCCGGCAATCGCCACCGCCCGGGAAAACGAAGTCGTCCAGGCTGTCGCGCGGGAGCCGGAACCCGTCCCCGAGCCGCTGGCCCCGAAAGCAGCGGTGTCGGATCGTCCGGCATTCATCCCGCCGCGTCCGGCACGCCCGGGCGACGCAAACAGCAGCCGGGGGAAAGCGGAGCCTTTTGCCGCGGCGGCGATGGAAAACGCCCGCAGCGAGCCGCCGAAGGAACGCCGCCGGGGGTTGTCCCTTTTCGAACGCATGACGGGCAGCGGGCGGCCGCAGAAGCCGCAGGCTGAAGAACCGCGTCTTGCGCCGAAAGCCGCCGGTCCGGCGCGTCCCGCGCCCACGACGCGGCCACAGGAGACAGGCGGTCAGGCCAGCCTGAGCGGGCTCGATTCGTCCAGTTCTCCCAGCACCTCGGCGGCGGAAGAGGAAATGCTGGAGATACCGGCTTTCCTGCGTCGTCAGGCAAACTGAGGCCCCTGCTAAAACCGGCGTAATATCAGAATGTTACGTAGCCGCGCAGACAACGCGGCTACGTAACAATTGGTAACAAAGAGTGATTTGAGCTCGACTGGGTCGGTTGTTACACCTGCAATCAGGTTAATGCGTTAAAAAAACGCTGACCGATCAAACCGGTAACCAATAGCCGGTAATGATTGGCCGGCGTCCGGCGAGAGGGGTCTCCCGAGTAATGGAGAAAATAACAAGGCTGGTAGATTCTTTCTGGCAGCGAAGCTTGAGAAGCAGCGTACGATGTTCCGGTATCAGCCTGCATGGCGGGGTCCCTGTTTCGCTGGCGATACACCCGGCGGCGCCGGAAAGCGGTATCCTGTTCCGCCGCACGGATGTGCCGGCTACGGTGAGCGTCATTCCCGCGCATTGCGATTTTATCGGAGCGACCGAGCTCTGCACGACCCTTGTCAACGAACACGGAGTGCTTATTGCGACGGTCGAACACCTCATGGCCGCGCTGGCGGGCTGTGCAATAGACAATGCCGTCATCGAAGTGAACGGTCCCGAAATTCCGATCATGGACGGTAGCGCGGAACCGTTTGTCGCGCTGATCGAACAGGCCGGCATCGTCGAGCAGGACTTTCCCCGGCGCATGATCCGGGTGTTGCGTCCGGTAACGGTGCGTGACGGCGACAGCGTCGCATCGCTGGAATCCTATAACGGGTTTTCCATCACCCTCGACATCGAATTCGACAGCGCCGCCATTGGCCGCCAGGGTCTCAGCTTGGATGTTTCCGGCCCCGCCTTCAAGGCGGATATCTGCCGCGCCCGCACCTTCGGTTTCCTGCATGAAGTGCAGGCGATGGTCAAGGCCGGCTTCGCCCGGGGCGGCTCGCTCGACAATGCGGTTGTCGTCGATGGCGACAAGGTCGTCAATGAGGGCGGTTTGCGGTACACTGACGAATTTGTACGCCACAAGGTTCTCGATTGTATCGGCGACATGTATCTTGCAGGCGGTCCGATGCTTGGAAAATTCCGCGGCGTCAGATCGGGCCACGCGATGCATCACAAGCTGCTGCGCGCCCTGTTCGACCAGGATTCGGCCTGGACCACGGTTTCAGGCACTCGCCCGGCCGGAATGAGCGCCCCGACCTGGGATACCCGCGCGGTCGCCGCCAGCGCCTGATTTGCCCCGATTTCGAGTATGGTTCCTGTGGGAAATCCCCGCAGCCGGTGATATATTACCGCCTGTATCAAAATAGGGTCGTGCCCGCATGCGTTTCCTTTCGATATCATTTCGCCGATTAATCATGCTCTTCGCGTGTGTGTCCGTCGCCGCCTGTACGATAGAAGAGCCCGCCTATGTCGAACAGTCGGTCGAGCGACTGTATAATTTCGGCGTCGATGCCCTGCAGGCCGGCCTTTACAAGGACGCCATCAGTTCATTCGACGAAGTCGAACGGCAGCATCCCTATTCGGTCTGGGCGACCAAGGCGCAACTGATGTCGGCCTATGCATCGTATAAACGCGACGACTACGACGAAGCCATCGTCGGCGTCGAACGTTTCATCGAACTGCACCCGGGCAACAACGATGCGCCCTATGCGTATTACCTGAAAGCCCTGTGTTATTACGAACAGATTTCAGATGTTGGCCGTGATCAGAAGATGACGGAACTGGCGCTGGCCGCCCTTGACAACGTTATCCAGCGCTATCCGGACAGCAAGTATGGCCGGGACGCACGCGCCAAGATCGACCTGGTGCACGACCATCTGGCCGGCAAGGAAATGGCTGTCGGCCGGTATTACCAGAAGCGTGGCGACAATCTGGCCGCCATCAACCGCTACCGCGTCGTGCTACGCGACTACCAGACAACCACGCATGTTCCCGAAGCGTTGCTGCGGCTGACCGAGAACTATCTGGCGCTTGGCATTACAGACGAGGCGCAGATGGCGGCTGCCGTTCTGGGTCACAATTTCCCCGGCAGCAGCTGGTACGAAGACAGTTACGCGCTGCTGGACAAGGGCAATCTGCAACCCGCCCTGAAAGAGGGGTCCTGGCTCAGCTGGATGTGGGACTGGACGAAATAATCCCTCGATGTTGACGACGCTCAGCATTCGCAATGTCGTTCTGATCGAAAAACTCGATCTCTCCTTCCAAAAGGGACTCTGCGTCTTTACCGGCGAAACAGGCGCCGGCAAGTCCATCCTTCTGGATGCGCTCGGCCTGGCGATCGGGGAACGGGCCGATACCGGTCTCCTGCGCCAGGACGGCGGCGAGGCCACTGTTACAGCGACGTTCGAGATTGATTCCAGCCATCCGGTCCATGCCCTGCTGCGGGAACATGGCATTGAGTCGGATGATGTCCTGATTCTGCGCCGCACTCTGAATGCCGCCGGGCGGACCCGTGCATTCATCAACGACCAGGCGACCAGCGTGGGATTCATGAAGCAGGTCGGCGCGCTGCTGATCGAGGTACAGGGACAGTTCGCGCAGCAGGGCCTCCTCGATCCGGCGACTCACCTGCCGCTGCTGGACGCCTTTGGCGGATTACAGGATCAGGCTGCGGAAACCGCGCGGGCCTATCGCGCCTGGCGTGATGCGCGCGGCGCACTCGATCAGGTGAAAACGGAATCCGAACAGGCGCGGCAGGACGAGGATTACCTGCGCCACGCGCTGGAGGAACTGGACAAATTTGATCCGCGACCCGATGAAGATGCGGCGCTAAGCCGCGAACGGCAACGTCTGATGCAGGCGAGCCATCTGGTTGAGGCGGTCAACGCCGCACAGGCCGACATGAAACCGCGGGTCGCGGTCACCGAATCTCTGCGGAACGCCTTGCGGCGGCTGGAACGGGTCGCCGGATCCGCCGACGGGCAACTCGACGAGGCCGTTGCCGCGCTCGACCGGGCGCTGGACGAAGTCGAAACCGCGTCCGATGCGCTGAACGCCGCCGGGCATGCCATCGAAATCGACGATGCCCGCCTCGGCACGACGGAGGAACGGCTATTCGCCCTGCGCGAACTCGCCCGCAAGCATCGCGTCGATGCTAATGCGCTGCCCGCGCTCCGCCAGAAAATGCAGGAACGGCTGGCGCTGATTGACAACCAGACAGAAGCGATTTCGATGCTGACCGCCGCCGTTATCAAGGCGCGCAAAAGCTATCTCGAAAAGGCGGAACATCTGAGCCAGTCGCGGATCAAGACCGCCGCCAGACTGGACAAGGCGGTGCAGGCGGAACTCGTGCCGCTGAAACTGGAACGGGCCGTATTCACCACGAAAATGGAACGCCTGCCCGAAGCACACTGGTACGAAAACGGAATAGACCGCGCCAGCTTCACCGTCGCCACCAATCCGGGCGAAACGGCGGGACCCATCGGTCGCATTGCATCCGGCGGCGAATTGTCCCGGTTCATGCTGGCGATCAAGGTATCCCTCGCAACGATGAGGGCGCAGCCCTCGCTCGTCTTCGATGAAGTCGATAGCGGCATCGGCGGGGCGACGGCGCATGCGGTGGGCGAGCGGTTGCGGCGACTGGCGGATCAGCTTCAGGTCCTCGTCGTGACCCATTCGCCACAGGTGGCGGCGCGCGGCGCGGACCACCTGCGCGTCCACAAGGCCATGTCGAGCGGCCGGGTGACGACCGGCGTCGAACGCCTCTCCAGCGCGGAACGGCATGAGGAGCTGGCGCGCATGCTTTCCGGCGCCGCCGTAACCGAAGAGGCCAGGGCCGCCGCGCGGCGTCTTATGGAAGGACACGTGCCATGACAGACCGGGAACCGGCGCCACCGGACGAATTGACCGAAGAAGACGCCAAACGGGAACTGACGACGCTGGCCGCCGAAATCGCGCGGCATGACCGGCTTTACCATCAGCAGGATGCGCCGCAAATTTCCGATGCGGCCTATGATGCATTGCGCCGGCGCAACGACGTCCTGGAAGCGCGGTTTCCCCACCTGGTTCGCCCGGACAGTCCCAGCACCCGGGTCGGCGCGGCGCCATCGGCCGGATTCGCCAAGGTCGCCCATGCGCAGCCGATGCTGTCGCTCGCCAATGCCTTCAGCGCGGACGACGTAAACGAGTTCACAGTCCGGATACGCCGGTTTCTGAACCTGCCCGGAACGGAGGCGCTGGCAATTGTTGCCGAACCGAAAATCGATGGCCTGTCCGCATCCCTGCGATACGAAAACGGCGTCTTCAAGACAGGCGCGACCCGGGGCGACGGATCGGTCGGTGAAGATATCACCACGAACCTGCGCACCATCCCGGACATTCCCGATACCCTGCCGGGCAATGCGCCGGAGGTGTTTGAAGTGCGCGGTGAAGTCTATATGCGTCGCGACGATTTCCTCGCCCTGAACGAACGGCAGCAGGCAGCGGGCAACCGGCCTTTTGCGAACCCGCGCAATGCGGCAGCGGGCAGCCTGCGGCAGCTCGATCCGAAAATCACCGCCAGCCGTCCTCTGCGCTTTTTTGCCTACGCGACCGGCCAGACCAGCGCGGCAATCGCGCAGACCCACTGGGACCTGCTCACCCGGCTGAAGGAATGGGGGTTTTCGATCAATCCCCTGTCGCGCTGCTGCAACGATACCGCGGCGGCATTGGCGCTATACGCGGAAATCGCGGCAAGCCGCGCAAGCCTGCCATACGATATCGACGGAATCGTCTACAAGGTAAACCGGCTGGACTGGCAGGCGCGACTTGGCATGGTCAGCCGCGCGCCCCGCTGGGCAATCGCCCATAAATTTGCCGCCGAGCGCGCGGAAACGATCCTGCGTCGTATTTCCATCCAGGTCGGCCGCACCGGCGCCCTGACTCCCGTGGCGGAACTGGAGCCGGTCACGGTCGGCGGCGTTGTCGTCAGCCGGGCGACGCTGCATAACGCCGACGAAATCGCGCGCAAGGATATCCGCACCGGCGACACCGTCGTCATCCAGCGTGCCGGCGATGTCATCCCGCAGGTTGTCGAGGTCGTCCTGGGCAAACGGCCGGTGGATTCGAAAGCCTTCGACTTCCCTACCCACTGCCCGGAATGCGGCAGCGCCGTCGTGCAGGAGGAAGGCGAAGTCGTGCGCCGCTGCACGGGCGGCCTCGTCTGTCCGGCGCAATCGCTGGAGAAACTGAAGCATTTCGTCAGCCGCAACGCCTTCGACATTGAAGGATTGGGTGGCAAACATATAGAGGCCTTCGTGGCAGACGGGCTGATCAGGACGCCTGCGGATATTTTCAGGCTGCGGGACCGGAAAGAGGCGTTTGCGAAACGGCAAGGCTGGGGCGAGCAATCGCTGGCGAATCTGATGTCGGCAATCGATGCGCGGCGAACGATCCCCCTCGACCGGTTCATCTACGCGCTTGGAGTGCGCCAGGTCGGTCAGGCAAATGCCCGGCTTCTGGCCCGCAACTACGGTACGTTCGATGCCTTCCGGACCGCGATGATCGAAGCGCGGAACGAAGAGTCGGAGGCCCTGGCGACCCTGTTGGGTATCGATGGCATCGGTCCGTCGGTCGCCGCCGATCTGATAACCTTCTTTGCCGAGGGCCATAACGAGGAAGTGCTGGACGATCTGCAGGACATCCTGACGATTGAGCCATTCGTTCAATCGTCAACGGATTCGCCCGTCGCCGGCAAGACCATTGTCTTTACAGGCACGCTGGAACGAATGACTCGCGGCGAGGCCAAGGCGCGGGCCGAATCGCTGGGCGCGAAGGTTTCCGGTTCCGTATCCGGCAAGACCGACTATGTCGTAGCCGGTCCGGGCGCCGGCTCGAAGGCAAAAAAGGCAGCCGAACTGGAAATTCCGATCCTGAGCGAAGACGAATGGCTCGAAATGGTCGGCGAAAAGACGCAATGAATGGCGGAACCTGCGGTAACGGCCGAAGCCGGGACCTTGATGCTGAAGCGCCTATAGAGCAGATTCACGTGTTAATCGGAATCACCCGGGTGATTCCGATTAATCACGATTTGCTTTAACAGGACAATTGCGAAATTGATTGCGAGAATGTTTCTGATACCGTGCTGATGAGCGACGACGAAATATGCGCGGCTGCTGGCGACAGTGTCTGCGGATTGCTATGCGGCGCTGGCACCGATGGCCAGGACCGGAGGAGCCCGACGACATGATCTTTGTCCGTATGGTGGCCGGATTGTTCCTTTTTACCTTCGGTGCGTCCCTCGCCGTCGCGCAGTCGAGCACGAGTATCCTGCAGTACGACAAGAACGGCAATGTCATCGGCAGCACGGAAAAGCAGACTGAAAGCCCGGCCCCCGCTGTAGCGCCGCAATCTCCGGGTCAGCCCGCCGCAGGTGACAATGCGTCGGCGCCGGCCTTTGCCGATACGGATGCGGAAGCCCACGAACCGCGCGAAGTCCTCATTGTCGATCCGCCTTCCGGGTTCCTGCGCGCCATGGTGCGTGATGGATACGCCCTTATTGAACGGATCCGCCTGGATGCTTTGGACATGACCGTCTTGCGGTTACGGACACCGGCGGATGTCACCGTGGACCAGGCGCTTGCCTCGATCCGCGCCCAATACCCGTCCGTCGTTTCGGGCGCGAACCAGCGACTGAGTCCCGGGTCCGGCCAGAAGGGCGATTACGGGCGAAAGCTATTCGGCTGGGGCGAGGTTTCGCGGGATTGCGGCGCCGGGTTGCGCATCGGAATCATCGATACCATCGTCGACCTGGAACATCCCGCGCTGCGCGGCCGGAATATTGCGCGACGATCCTTTCTCGCGGCCCAGGACAAGCCCGGAGTTTCCGACCATGGCACCGGCGTAGCTGCGATCCTCATCGGCAACGGCAACGACGGCCAGTGGAACGGGCTGCTGCCCGGCGCTTCGCTTTATGCGGCCAATATCTTTTCGGCAACGCCGGACGGTAAGCTCAAGGCAAGCCTGGGGTCGATGATGAAGGCGCTCGACTGGCAGGTTGCCAAGAACGTACCGGTCGTCAATATCAGCCTGACGGGATCGGAGAACAGGGTCCTTTCGCTGCTCATGGAACGGGCATCGGCGAAGGGGCTGGTGATCGTCGCGGCGGCGGGCAATGGCGGCGCATCCGCGAAACCGGCCTATCCGGCTGCCCATCCCAATGTGCTGGCGGTAACCGCCATCGACCAGCAACTTGCCGCCTATGACCATGCCAACCAGGGCGACTATATCGATTTCGCCGCGCCTGGCGTGGGCCTCTGGACAGCCATGAATGGCGGCGGTGCGCTGCAGAGCGGCACTTCCTTCGCGGCCCCCTTTATCACGGCCGCCGTCACGCTGGAAATTGCCAGCGGCGCCAGGCCCGACCCCGTGGCGTTGCGCGCCGCCCTGCGTAAACTGACGCAGGACCTCGGCCCCCCGGGGCGCGACCCTGTTTTTGGCTGGGGACTCGTCCGGATGCGGCCGAATTGCAAGTAAGGCGCTTCCCAATCCGCCATCACGCCTGCTGAATCGGCCGCGTGGCGTCTTCCAGCCATGCCTTGTCCGGACCGGCCAGCGCCGGCGACAACGTTTCCCGGACCCGGGCGTGATAGCCATCGAACCAGGCGATCTCACCGGCATCCAGCAGCGCGACATCCACGAGGCTGCGGTCGATTGGCGCCAGGGTCAGGGTATCGAATTCCAGCATCACCCGTTCACTTCCCGCGAGCGCCTTGCAGGGCACCACGGTGACCAGGTTTTCAATACGGATCCCATAGGCGCCGGACTTGTAATAACCCGGTTCGTTGGACACGATCATGCCCGGCTGCAGGGCAACCGTGCTCGGCGCCTTCGAAATGCGATGCGGCCCCTCATGGACGCTGAGATAGCTGCCGACGCCATGGCCTGTTCCATGATCGAAATCCAGACCGGCCTGCCATAGGGACTGGCGCGCCAGTAGGTCCAGTTGCGCGCCCGTCGTTCCCGCCGGGAAGCGCACACGCGCAATCGCGATATGGCCCTTGAGCACACGCGTAAAACGATCGCGCATTTCCGCCGTTGGCGTACCGACCGCAATGGTGCGGGTAACATCGGTCGTGCCATCCAGGTATTGCGCGCCGGAATCGACCAGAAACAGCTCCCCCACATTGATCCGCCGGTCGCTGCGCGGCGACACGCGGTAATGCACGATGGCGCCATTGGGGCCGGATCCGGAAATTGTATCGAAACTGAGATCACGGATCAGCGAATCGCCAAACCGGAATTTCGCCAGCCTGTCGGAGGCTTCCAGTTCCCGCAGCGTACCCGTCGGCGCCTTTTGGGAAAACCACGCTAGGAAGCGGGTCAGCGCCGCCCCGTCCCGTTCATGGGCCGCGCGGGCCCCGGCGATTTCGACTGCATTCTTGCACGCCTTTGGCAGTGCGCAGGGATCGTCGCCGCGCGATACGGTCGCACCGCCCTCGTTCAGCCGGTCGACCGCATAGGCAGCGGTGCTCGCCGCATCCACGCGCACGATTTTGCCCTGCAATGCGGCCAGCGCGGCGGGAAATGCCGATTCGCTGTTGACGGAAACGCCGTTTCCAAGATGAGCGCCAAGGCCCGGCGCCAGCTTGCGCGGATCGACAAAAAGGTCGACGGCGCCATCGCCATGCACAATCGCAAAGGACAGCGGCATTGGCGCGCGCGGCACGTCGCCGCCGCGGATATTCAGCAACCAGGCGATTGAATCCGGTGCGGTCAGCACTGCGGCATCGCAACCGGCCTTTTGCAGGGCAGCGCCGATTTCGGCCCGTTTCTCTTCCGACGGCTTGCCCGCATAGGCCAGGTCATGCGCGACAATCGGCGCTATCGGCGGCGCCGGCTGATCCAGCCAGATCGCGTCCAGCGGGTTGTCCAACTGCGGCGCCAGATTGCATCCGACCCGCTTCGCCGACCGCCGGAAGGCGTCAACGGCATTCTCCGAATGCAGCCAGGGATCGTAGCCAAGGCTGCTCCCCGCGGACAAATTGGCGGCAATCCAATCCGCCGGCGTCGTATCCGTCAGGTGAATCGGCTCTATCAGCGCGGTAGCCACTTCGTTGCGGACCTGAAGCGTGTAACGGCCATCGACAAAAATCGCCGCCGTTTCGCGCAGCACAATGGCCGTACCCGCGGACCCGGCAAACCCGGTCAGCCAGCGCAGTCGTTCATCATGCGGCGGCACGTATTCGCCCTGATGCGCATCGGTCCGCGGTACGATGAAGCCATCCAGCCCGCGCCGCGCCAGTTCGGCGCGCAGCGCCGCCAGCCGGGCGGCGGGCGCCGGGCCTTCGGCGAAACCGCCATCGCCCTGCTGTGATATCATCCGTTTCAACGCCTGCAACTGGTCACGCAGCGTCGCATTCGCCCGCGGGGCAATCAGGTCGATCCAGGCGTCGGGCCGCCGGCCTTCCGGGGCGCCAGCCACGCCCGCGACCAGCGAATACACGGCGTCCCGGTTCAGGGTGACGCCGGCCGCCGATAATTCCGATAGCAGCGCCGTGTCTCCGTCATAATCCGGTGCATCAGACGCCATCTTCAACTTCCTTTCCGTCACCACCTGCGCCCCACCGGTTGTCGCCAGACTCACAGAATTGAACCGCACCAGCAATCCCATTTTCATGAAATCCCGCAGGAATCCGCAAATATTTGCCGCAAAGCAGCAATTTTTATTGCCCTGCAAAATTTATTGCTGCAACGCAATATTTTTGCTGACATTCCCGAATCGTTGAGGTACAAAGAGGTCAAGGAAATAACCAACGGGTCCGTGTTTCCCGGAAGTAATACAGAACGGTCCGGTACTATCCTCCCCCCTGGTATCGGACCCAGGTACCGCCTGCCGCCGCTCATCGCGCGACGACAAGCAGACGCCGATCGTCGATAACTTTTCGCCCCACGGGGCGTAGTCCATGACGACGGCAGGCGGTACCGTTTTTCCCCCACGATCAATCAACATACCGGCGGCCAGCGGGCATTCCTTCGTCTAACGGCCGTGGAATCGTCAAGTTTGTCGCATTCTTCATCCGGTTTTGCCATGCGTCAATCGCAATGCTGCAACGCAAAAATTCCGCTCAAATATTCATTATTGCGGCATATATTGAAGGCAAGAACTCGCATAGGTGCGAATTAACATTCTGTTATGAAAAGGATATCGAACATGGCGAACATAACTGTTTCCGAAACGGGTCAATCGCAGTCGAGCGACCTGTTCTCGCGTATCGCTCATTTCACAAGCACGATGTTTTCGGGAAGAGCGGTTCGGTCGTCGCAGCGTGATCTTGGCAGCCTTGACGATCATACGCTTGCCGATATCGGAATCCGGCGTGAAGAACTGCCGCTGAATTACCGGCATCTCCACGAAGGCGACCAGCGGCTCTACTGGGTTTCCTGAGCGAATTCCCTGCCCATCCGGCGGCCCCCGGTAAAACGGGATATGGCAGCCGGACGGTAGTTACCGGGCGAGGACAAGCGTGTGCCAACCGTCGATCGGGAGTCGCCGTACCAGGTGGAATCCCTGGCGACGATACGCTGCGCCGACCTCCCGCTCCTGATGGGCCAGCAGACCCGACAGGACGCAAACGCCGTTTGGCGCGATATGCCGACGGATCGCGTACGATAATGCGACCAGCGGCCGCGCCAGGATGTTGGCCAGGATAAGATCATAAGGCGCCGCCTGGCGAATCGCGCGGGCGGCGAATCCGTTGCTGCACAGGGATGTCACCTGTCCGGCAACCCGGTTCTGCCGCGCATTGGCGCGGGCAACGGCAACGGACCGCAGATCAATATCCGCCGCCATTACCGGCGCGTGCCAGGTCAATGCAGCAGCAATGGACAGGATGCCCGAGCCACAGCCTAGATCCAGCGGTTTTGCGAAGCGCCGCGTCCGCGCCAACCGGTCCAGCGCCAGCAGGCAGCCCTTCGTCGTCGCATGTTCACCCGTTCCGAAGGCCGCACCGGCATCGAGCAGGATGACATGCGCTCCGGCCGGCGCCGTCCCCTCGAAATGCGAAGGTTGCACAAAGTAACGCCCGGCCCGCAGCGGCTGAAACGAACGCTGGGTTTCCGCCACCCAATCGGTTGCCGGCAATGGCAGGCAGACGGCTTCCGGTTCCGGGACCCCCGCACGGGCAGCGGCAATCGCAATGGCGGCTGTCAGCGCCTCCGATGGCGGCGGCGCCAGGGTATAGCCTTCGACCCGCCACAGGATGTTTTCCTCCACCTCAAACGATACGAGGGCCATACAGAACGGCTCGAAGGCCTGTTCGAAGAACGCCGCGGCGCGCGGCGGCACGAAGACCTCTATCTTCCAGCCATCGGCGGTCAGGTTCATGCTACGGCCTGGTCACGAATGCGGCAACGACCCGCTTTTCGCCGGCATTATCGAAGGCGATGGTCAACCTGTCGCCATCGACTTCCCGGACGTCGCCCATGCCGAATTTCTGGTGGAAGCAGCGCTCGCCCACGGAAAATCCCGATTCATCCCCGACAACCGTATAGGCAGTCGAGTCGATGTATTTCTGCCCCTTGCCATGCGCCTGATAGCGGCGCCAGCCGGGGCCGCCCTCCGTTTTCGACGGCACGCCGCCGAACCCGGAACCGCTGCCGTATTCCGACAGCCTGCCATCCCGTGAACTGCCGTACAGGCCCGAATCACTCGTCACCTCGACGCATTCGGGCGGCAGTTCGTCAATAAACCGGGACGGAATGGCGCTGCGCCACTGGTTATAGACCCGGCGGCTGGCCGCGTGGGAGATTCGGACCCGCTTGCGCGCCCGCGTGATCCCGACATAGGCGAGCCGCCGCTCCTCTTCCAGCCCGGCGGTGCCGCTTTCATCGATGGCGCGCTGATGCGGGAACAGCTCTTCCTCCCAGCCCGGCAGGAAAACGGTTTCGAATTCGAGGCCCTTGGCGCTGTGCAGGGTCATCAGATTGACCATATCTGTACCGGCGGCCTCGGTATTCTCCATCACCAGACTGACATGTTCCAGAAAGCCTTCCAGATTCGCGAACTCCGCCATCGCCGGCAGCAATTCCTTCAGGTTTTCCAGCTTCCCCTGTGCTTCCGGCTTCTTGCTGGTGAGCCACATCTCCGTATAGCCGGATTCATCCAGAACCGTCGCCGCCAGCTCCGTATGCGGCACGCCGCCCGCCATCTGCCCCCAGCGCCGGAAATCCTCCAGAATGGTGCTCAGCTTGCGCTTTGCCGCGGTGCCGAGTTCATCGGTCTCGACAATCCGCACCCCGGCGCTGAACAGCGAGCAGCCTTCAATTCTGGCCAATCCATGCAGCGCCTGCAGCGTCGTCTTGCCGACGCCGCGCGCGGGCTTGTTGATGATCCGCTCGAAGGCGAGATCGTCGTCCGGCTGATGGATCAGCCGCAGATAGGCCAGAGAGTCGCGGATTTCCTCGCGTTCATAGAATCGCGGGCCGCCGATCACCCGGTAGGGAACGCCCAGAGTCATCAGGCGGTCTTCGAATTCACGGGTCTGGAACCCGGCCCGCACCAGGATGGCTATCTGGTCCAGCCGGTGCTGCTTGCGATGCAGGGATTCGATTTCCTCGCCCACATAGCGGGCTTCTTCCTCGCCGTCCCAGACGCCGCGAACGACAATCTTTTCGCCATCGTTCATGTCCGTCCACAGCGTCTTGCCGAGCCGCCCCTCGTTATGGGCGATCAGGCCCGACGCGGCCGCCAGGATATGCGGCGTGGAGCGGTAATTGCGCTCCAGCCGGACCACGGTCGCGCCCGGAAAATCCTGTTCGAACCGCAGGATGTTGCCGACCTCCGCCCCGCGCCAGCCATAGATCGACTGATCGTCATCGCCGACGCAGCACAGGTTGCGATGCCCCTGCGCCAGCAGCCGCAGCCATAGATACTGCGCGACGTTCGCATCCTGGTATTCGTCCACCAGGATATAGCGGAACAACCGCTGGTAATCGGCGAGGACATCAGGGTTGTCCGTGAACAACGTCAGGCAATGCAGTAGAAGGTCGCCGAAATCCGCGGCGTTCAGCGTGGTCAGCCGCTCCTGGTATTGCCGGTACAGGTCGATCGCCTTGCCATTGGCGAACTCGCCGCCATCGCCCCTTGGCACCTTGGCCGGGGTGAGCCCGCGATCCTTCCAGCGCTGGATTATCCCGGACAGCACCCGGGCCGGCCAGCGCTTCTCATCGATCTGTTCGGCCTCCAGAAGCTGCTTGAGCAGCCGCACCTGATCGTCCGTGTCGAGGATGGTGAAATTGGACTTCAGCCCGACCAGTTCCGCATGGCGCCGCAGGATACGGACGCCCAGCGCATGAAATGTGCCCAGCCACAGCCCTTCGGTCGCCGGGCCGATGAGGTCCGCGACCCGCTCGCGCATTTCCCGTGCGGCGCGGTTGGTGAAGGTGACCGACAGGATCTGATAGGGACGCGCCCGATTGGTGTGGATGATCTGCGCCAGCCGGGTCGTCAGCACCCGCGTCTTGCCCGTGCCTGCCCCGGCAAGTACCAGCACCGGCCCGTCCAGCGCTTCCACGGCCGCGCGTTGGGATTCGTTCAGCGAGGCCAGCCAGGGCGCCGGCCGCGCCGGGGCGAACGGCGCCGGTTCTTCATAGTCCAGCGGATCGCTGGCAAATGGGTCGGTCATCGAACCACAGGTCTCGTTTAAAAGGGATGCTGTACTACCCTATATAGGGCAGAAGCTGCCACAGCGAAACGGTGACGGAACTTTCAGGCGCCGGATCACGTTTCAGTGCAACATTACGGCGCGACGCAATAACGTGATACGCTGTGTTTTGAAGTTTTTTCGCAATTCTATCGGGTGAATCCGTCATGAATATGTGGAACCGCGTTTTCGGATATGCAAAGCAAACGGCGGCGTTCGTCCTTCTTTTTGCGGTCCTGTCGGCGGTCCCGGTTCCCGCTACCGCGCAATCCAGTGCCGAGGACGTACTCCACGCGGTGGTTCGCGTCCAGAGTACGACCGAAAGCACCGCCCGGTCAGCGAAAACCCTGGGAACGGAACGCGACGGCCATGGCGTCGTCATCGATTCGAGCGGCCTGATCGTGACCATCGGTTATCTGGTGCTCGAAGCGTCGTCGGTGATGGTGACCGGGCCCGACGGCGAACCGCAACCGGCCAGCGTCATCGCCTATGACCATAACACCGGCTTCGGCCTGTTGCGGATGGCTCGGCCGCTACCGGTCAAACCGATGCGGATAGGCGATTCATCGTCCCTGCAAACCGGTGCCGGCGCCCTTGTCGCCGGATATGGCGGCGTGCGAAGCGCTATTCCGGCCCGGGTCGTTTCCCGTCGCGACTTTGCCGGTTACTGGGAATACCTGTTGCCCGACGCGATCTTCACCCAGCCGCCTTACCCGCTGTTCGGCGGCGCGGCGCTGGTCGACAAGGACGGCAGGCTGGTCGGAATCGGTTCGCTGATCGTTGGCGACGCGCAGGGCCCCGACACGCCCAGCCCCGGCAACATGTTCGTGCCTATCAACGCGCTGAAACCGATCCTGGCGCAGTTGATCGCCAATGGCCGGTCCGATGGACCCCGGCATCCCTGGATGGGCGTTTACACCGAAGAGCACCGCCAGCGGGTATTCGTCTCCCGGCTGGCGGCCGAGGGCCCTGGTGCGGTCGCGGGCATCCAGGCGGGCGACCTTGTCGTTGCCGTCGCCGGCCAGCCGGTTTCGGGACAGATGGATTTTTACCGCAAGGTCTGGGCGCTGGGCGAACCGGGGATCGATATTCCGCTTACGGTTCTGCGGCAGGCCGGCGGCATGGAGGACGTCACCATTAAATCCGGCGACCGCTACGACTGGCTGAAGCGCGGCACCAGCCACTGACGCAGCCGCTATTGCGGGAAGTGCGCTGCTCAATCCAGCAGCGCCGAGACGATTTCGTCCCATTCTTCCTGTAACGGCGCAGACGACGCCGGCTTTCCCGCGCGGCGGTACCAGTAACCGGCATTAGCGAGGTCGTCCTCGACCCGGTGCAGATAGGCGTGCACCCAGGCGCCGGTCGCGTCGTTCTGGGCCTGCGCCAGTTGATGCGCCGCATCCCAGTCGCCCTTCGCATCCTGCCACAGCGCCTGCAGGGCACGGTCGATACCGTCCGGGGGTGTATCGTTGCGGACCGAATCCCTGAATGTCTGAATATCCATGCCGCCTCTCCAGTTTGCATTGATCCGTTCAATCATAGCACGGCCGACGGGCGGTGCTGGCCTTCGCGCGCAAAAGATGTGTAGGCTCTGGCCAATCTAAAATCACATCGGGGGAAACCATGAAAATCAGCAGTTACGAAGTCGCCATCCTGAAGGTGCCGGAGGACGACCCGCTGGCGAATATGCCGGAAGAAGCCGGCCGGTTCCGGCCCGTCGTCATGCTGCGCCTGCGCACCGATAGCGGTATCGAAGGCATCGCCGTCACCTTCTATGGCGGCAAGATGACCGGCAGCCTGAAGGTCGCGGTCGAGGAATTGTCCGAACTGACCGTCGGCGAGGATCCGTTGCGGATCGAGAAAATCGTCGCGAAGCTGCGCAGCGGCGCCGGGGATTCCTGCGGGCCGGGCGGCATCTTCACCCTGGCGCTGTCGGCCATCGATATTGCCCTGTGGGACATCAAGGGCAAGGCGCTGGAACAGCCGCTGTGGAAACTGCTGGGCGGGCACCGGGACCGCGTGCCGACCTATGCCTCCGGGTCGCTGCGCCGCGGGTTGACCGATGACCAGGCGCAACGGGCGGCGCAGATCCTGGTGCAGAAAGGCTTCCGGGAGATGAAGACCCAGATGGCGCTGCCCGGCAGCCCGTCGCCGGCCGACGAGGTCCGCCGCGTCACGGTGGTGCGCGAGGCCATCGGTCCGGACATCAAGCTGATGTGCGACATCAACCAGCGCTGGCGTCCGGAACAGGCCATCGATATCGGCAGCCGGGTGGAAGAAGTCGGGCTGTTCTGGCTGGAGGATGTCACCACGGCGGACGATTATCAGGGCCTCGCCCGCGTCACCGCCGCACTGAACACGCCGATAGCGGGGGGCGAATACCTGTACGGCATCGCGCCGTTCCGCCAGATGATCGAGGCGCGGTCGGTCGATATCGTCATGGTGGATATCGTCCGGGCCGGCGGCGTCACCCAGTGGATGAAGATCGCGGGCATGGCGGAAGCCTTCAACCTGCCCATTGTCAGCCATGTGATGCCGGAAATCCTGGTGCATCTGGTCGCCGCCTGCCCGAACGGGCTGACGGTGGAATACATGCCCTGGATGCTGGCGCTCTACGAAGAAACCCCCGTGATCGACAAGGGCGACCTGATCCTGCCGACCGCGCCGGGGCTGGGCCTGAAATTCGACGAAAAGGCGATTGCCGCGTTCAAGGCGTAGATCAGATCGCGACGATGATAGCGCAGGGCGGCGGGACTGTTACGGGTCCGCCGCCCTGCCATTTTATCAACCGCGACAACCGCCTACCCGATCAGATCCAGCGTTCCCTCGGCGAAGAGTTCCTCGACCTCAAATCGGCGTGGCGTGATGTGCTGGTCGACCGCCATCTGCGCCAGGGCATCCAGCGCCCTGCGGTTCGGCTCGACGCCGTAAGGGAACGGATCGCCGGCGATACCCGCCTCCAACTGGATCGTCAGTGCATCCTCTTCCGACAGATCGCCCGAACGGTCGAGGCTGCCGTAATAGGCCTCTTTCGATTCCGTCAGCGCGTCGAACAGGTCTACCGCAAGGCCCGGATATTCTTCCAGCAGATCGTCTCGCACGACGATGGTGTGGTTGACCGGGTAGATGCCGGTTTTCCGGTAGGAGGCGAAACCGGCCTCCACCGCGTTGGGGATCAGCGGTTCCACGCCCGGCGGCGGCGCGCCGGGGGGCACCGCCGACCAGACCGCTGCCGCCGCGTCGATATCTCCGGTTTTGAACAGGTCGGCCATATTGCGCCCCCTGAACAGGTAGTTCGCATTGGGCGGCAGTTCGAATTCGGCAACATGTTCGTCATCGGTCGCGGCCCAGCGCACCTTTTCGAGGTTCACGCCATATTCATTCTGCAGGACCCCGCGCGCCCACACGCCGGTCGTGACCGTATAGCCGCGATTCACCCCGACGGTGCGGCCCTCCAGGTCCTGCGGTTCGCGAATTCCCGATTTCGGGTCATGGAAGATTGCCGCATGATGGAAATTGCGGGTGATGAATACGGGAATGGCGGTGAAGGGTTTACGGTGCGCCCTGGCGCAGAGATAGGTCGTGACCGGCATTTCGCAGATATCGAACGCGAGTTCCCGCACCATCCGGCGCGCGGCGACGAGGATATTGTCGAATTCGGGATATTCGAGCTGAATATCGTCGTTCAGTTCGACGACATCCTCTTTCATCTGCATCATCAACCCGTAATCGCGGGTCGGCATGGTCAGGGTCGGCATGGAAAACGCCTCCTTCAGGGCCCGACCCGGTAAACCGTCCGGTAATTGCCGGCAATCGACGGCGCGGTTCCGCCATGGGCCGCAATGCCTTCCGGACCCATGAGCAACCGGTCGACGGATGCGATCCCGGGGGCCCGCGCGGCCTCCACCAGCACGACAAATCCGGGAACGCGATCCGGGGTCTGCCGCAGATGCACCCGCTTCGAGGCCGCGACCAGGTCCGCCGCAACCTCCCAGGCATGCGCGGCGATGACGCCCCGTTCGGCGGTGAACCCCGGCACCGTATCCGCCAGCCACTGACGCAGCGCATCCGTGCGTCCTTCCACTGCGTCGAACAGGTAGAACCCGGCGACCGCGCCCTCGCCTTCCCCCGCACTGGCCAGCAGTCGCCCCATGAAGCGGGTCGGACCGATGAAATTGGGCAGGTAACGCCGGCTGTTTTCGTCAGGATCGCGAATCAGCGACAGGTACGCCTCGCTGGTGAAGGATTCCGCGCTCTCCGCCTCGTAAAGGGCGGCATAGCGCGGATTCCCGCCGGCGGATTCGAACCGCCGCCCCCGGCGGAATCCCGGCAGACCGATGACGCGGTCGCGCATGTGTTCGCGGTTGTACCACTCGTTAAATTCATCTTCCACGGCAGGATCGATATCCAGCAGCGCCAGCAATATGGCCTGTCCAGCAATCGTCATGACCTGATCTCCCTTTCCTTCAGCGTATCAGCGGCTTGAGCGCATCGGCGCGGGGCGCCGTGGCGGCGACAATCGGCAGCGCGTCGTAGGCATCCGACCAGGCGGCGACGGCCGGGTAGGTTTCGCGCCAGTCGGGGACCAGCTTGTAGAAGCGCATCATGCCCAGCGCCGTAAACAGGCAGATCGTCCGGAAAGTCAGCGGCGGGGCGCCGGCCGGCACGGTCAGGGTCGTGTTCAGATGGGCCAGTTCCCGCCGCGCCTGTTCTTCCTCGACCTCCAGCAGGAAATCGGACTGGTCTTCCGCCGCCCGCCGGATTTCCCGCGACCAGACCGTGATGGCGTCCAGAAAGGCCAGCGCCTCCGTTTCCGCCGCGACGGCCTGCCAGTCGCCATAGCGCGCGACTGTCTGCGTCCGGCCGCCTTTTTCGTCCAGATAGGCGCAGATATGCCGCGCCTCGGCCAGGGTCAGGTCGCCATCGACCAGCACCGGCACCCGGCCCAGCGGCGACAGCGGGATAACCGGGTTGTCCCTGCTGCGCAGGGTCACCCATTCCAGTTCGATGTCGCTGGTCAGTCCCGCCTGGTCGGCCACGATCCGGCACATCCGGGCATAAGGTGAATTTGGCGTGTAATAAAGTTTCATAGCCGCCCCGTTGCTGTTCTGCGCCCCCCAGGCGCCTGTGTCGTCAATCCTAGTTCTCGAAGGTGCCAACCACGAAGTCAACGGTTTCAAGCATCCGCCCTAGGCGCGAGTAAAAAAATGGCCCTTCCCGCATCGCGGAAAGGGCCAGTTGGGCCGGGTGGTCGGAATGTCTGTCAGTTGCTGTCGCGGCGGTCTTTTTCGTCGTCGCGATGGTGGCGGCGTTCGCCCTTGTGGCGGCGATGCAGTTCATCGCGGGTGATAGCGCCATCCGAATCGCGATCCATGAAGCGGGCGATACGGGTCATGGGCGCCTTCATCTCATCGCCGGTGACCTTGCCGTCGCCGTCATCGTCCAGGCGCTGGAAACCATCGACCATCCGCGAACGCATGCGCTCCATCCACAGCCCCTGGTATTCTTCAAGCTGCAGGACCCCGTCACCATTGGCGTCGAACCTGGCGAGGCTGTCGGCGCGGGCCGTGTCGATTTCCGCCACGGTCACCTTGCCATCCTTGTCCAGGTCGAACCGGTCGAACAGGCGCTCCGCATGCATATGCCGTTTCATGCCCGGGCCGCCATGATGCTTGCCATAACCGCCGCCATTGCGGTCATGCGCCGACGCGCCCACCGCCAGCGCGCTCAGGGCGCCAAGGGCAATGACGCTGACGCCGACCAGGATCTTCTTGTTGCGTATCATCTGTCTTCCTTTCGAGTGGGGAACGGGTTGTTCTCACAGGAAGCAGATGACACCGAAACCATCCCGAAACTATGTCGGGAAACCGCCAATTTGTCGCCAATCGTCCCGGCGGCGGCATTTGCGACATTCTGATACAATTCTTTTATCCCGCTGCCATGCATTGGCGGCATGATGCGGGTAAAGGGAGTACGCGGGACGCTATGGAAGAAACGCCGCATATACTGGTCGTCGACGATCGCCGGGACATTCGCGATCCCCTCGTGAAATATCTTGGCCAGCACGGATACAGGGTCAGCGAAGCGGACAGCGCGGCAGCGGCCCGCCGTATGCTGGAAAAAAGCGCCATCGACCTGGTCGTGCTCGATATCATGATGCCGGGTGAGGACGGGTTGTCGCTATGCCGGCACCTGCGCGAATCTTCCGCCATTCCGGTCATCCTGCTGACCGCGATGGCCGATGAAACGGACCGCATCGTCGGGCTGGAAATGGGCGCGGACGATTACCTGACCAAGCCGTTCAATCCCCGCGAACTGGTGTCCCGCATCCGGGCCGTGCTGCGCCGGGTACACAGCCTGCCGCCGCAGCGGCAAACGGTATCAACCGGCAATATCCGGTTCGACCGATGGACGCTGGATACCGCGCGGCGGGAACTGATCGATGAAGCCGGCGCGGCAATCCCCCTCAGCACCGGCGAATTCAACCTGCTGGATGCGTTCCTGCGGCACCCGAACATGGTGCTGACCCGCGACCAGTTGCTGGATCATACAAGGTCGCGGGAGGCCGCCGTGTTCGACCGCAGCATCGACAATCAGGTCAGCCGTCTGCGCAAGAAGATCGAACGTGATCCAAAATCGCCCTCCCTGATCGCCACCGTCTGGGGCGGCGGGTATATGTTTGCCGCCGAGGTCCTGCGGCAGTGAGGATATGGCCGCGCACCCTGGCGGGACAGCTTGTCGCCGGAATCCTGGCGGCACTGGTTGTCGCGCAACTGGCGACCTTCGCCATTTTCGTCGACGAGCGCCGCATGGCCGCCCGCGCCGCCGCGCGAACCCAGGTCCTGCAGCGCAGCGCGGCGGTTTTCCGCCTGCTCGAAAATACACCTGCCGCACTGGCATCCCGGATCGCCGGGGAATCGAGCGACGAATGGATACGGTTTACCGTATCCGATGCCGCCGCCGTCGGCGCCGATGGCGCCCGACCCCGGGACTGGGCGCTTCGGCGAAGTTTTCAGCGCTATCTGGGCCGCGACAACGTCGAAATTCGCATGGACGTCGATACCGCCGGCGGGCTGGTCGACCGGATGCCGCCGATGCCGTTTCGCTGGGGACGGGACGGTGACGAATATGAACGGCGCGACGATGACCGCAGGGAGCAGCCGCGAAAACGCCGATTGCGGCCCGCATTCGGGCTGACGCTGTCCATCGGCATGCAGGATGGGCGGTGGATGAATGTGGAAACGCTGGTGACGCCGCCGCCGCCGTCCTGGGCGGTCCCAACCCTCAGCATGGTCGGCGGCACGGCCGTCGTGCTTGTCATTATCGTCATCGTTCTGGTTCGCCGCGTTACCCGGCCGCTGGCGCAACTGGCCAGCGCCGCGGAAAGCCTGGGCCGCGGCGCCGATACCGCGCCCCTGGCGGAAGAAGGCCCGCTGGATATCCGCCGCACAACCGAAGCCTTCAACCGGATGCAGGAACGGTTGCAGCGTTTCGTTCGCGACCGGACACAGATGCTCGCCGCGATATCCCATGACCTGCGGACGCCGATTACCTCAATCCGGCTGCGGGCGGAATTCATCGAGGATGCGGAACTTCGCGACAGGATCATCGCCACACTGGCGGAAATGCAGCGCATGACCGAAGCGACCCTTGCCTTCGCCCGCGAAGACGTAACGGCGGAACCCAGCCGGATTGTCGATATTGCCGCGCTGGTCGACAGCGTGGCCGCCGACCTGGCCGATACCGGCATGGATATCGCCTGCGACCCGGCCGAGCGGATCGACATCACCGGACGTCCGGACGCCCTGAAACGGGTATTCCGGAACCTGATCGAAAATGCGGTTGCCTATGGGCAGCGCGCCCGTGTCGCCATATCCACATCGCAAGGCGACGCAATCATTACCATCGAAGACGATGGGCCGGGCATTCCGGAAGCCGCGCGCGAGCGCGTTTTCGAACCCTTCGTCCGGCTGGAAGAATCGCGCAACCGGGAAACCGGCGGCATCGGTCTGGGACTGGCGATTGCCCGGACCATCGTGCGGGCCCATGGCGGCGATATCGCACTGGATAACGCGGCGGGCGGCGGGCTGCGCGTCACGGTCACCCTGCCGCTGGACATCCCGGCATAGAAGTCACGGCGTTTCCGGTTCGCGCAGCAGGTCGATCAGCGGCTGAACCGTGGACATCTCCTCCAAGTGTCCGATGGCGCCGATCACCTTCTCGATCTGGCTTTCGCTGTAGCGCGGTTTTGCATAGGTGCGGAACTTGTCCTGCACCTGGGCAAAGGACATCGGATTTTCCGGGGCACCCAGCGGCGCCTCGCACCGCGCCGTGAAGGCCCGACCGTCCGTCAGTTCCACCGTCGCAACAGCCTGCCCGTTACCCAGTGTCGTGTCGCAGGTGATTGCCACATTCTCGGCGGCGAAGCGGCGCAGCGCCGGATCGTCGTAACATTCCGGTTCGAACTGGGCCAGGGTCAGTTCCCGGTCACGCAGGTAGACCGCCGCCGCATAATGCGCCGACAGCATCGCTTCGAACTTCGCGGTATAGATGGCGAACCCGCCATGCATGTCGAAGGGCGTCTGGCCCAGCGCAATTGTCGCCCTGGCAATATCTTCAAACGCGAAACTGTTCGCCGCCACAAGATCGGACAGCGCCGTCATGACGTTCTGCAGGGACGTCGCGCAAGGCCACAACCGCACCCCGATCTGCTGCATTTCCCAATGGTCGCCCAGGCCGGCGACAGCATCCGCCGGGCGGCCGCCATTGGAATAGCTGTTGTAAATGCCGCCATCGGCAGCGGTGAGAATTTCACTGGTCGCAACGAAGCCCGTTTCCGCCAGCAGCGCCGCCATCAAGCCGGACAGCGCGCCACGGCACTGGTGGAACTTCACGGTCGGCGTTCCCCAGGCGGCGTAGGTCCCCGCCGACTGGCTGCCGGCTAGGCCGAAGGCGCGCGCCATTGTCGCTTCATCGAAACCGCGCAGGCTGCCGACCGCCGCCGCCGAGCCAAAGGGGCCGATGACTCCCGGTCCGTGCCACCCCTTGCCGCGAAAGGCGGGAAAGTCGAGCCCGATGCCGATCCGCGTCGTCACTTCGCATCCCGCCGTTACAGCGGCCAGAAAATCACGGCCGGAAACGCCGTCCCGCTCGCCGATCGCCAGTGCCGGGGGCACGACTTCCGGCGTGATATGGGTGAGGGTCGGGCGATGCACGTCGCACATCGTCACCGCCGTCATAAGGTAACCGTTCATGACTGTCGCCCCGGCAAGCGACAACCGTCCGCCGCCGATCAGACTTGCCTCCTGCGATGATCCCAGGGCCGTGGCCATCGCCTGCATCTGGCCGGTTTCCTCGCCCAGGTTGCCCGCCACCGCGCAGGCGAACGCATCCAGTATCAGCAGCTTGGCCGAGTCCCGGACATCCGCGGGAATGGCGTCATATGTCAGCCCGGCCGCAAATCCTGCAAGAACTTCGGTTGCGTTGTCAGCCATCGCCATCTCCTGCGCCAATCCTCACAATCGGGAGCATACCGGGCCAAAGGCGCAACGCGCAATTGTCATGCCGGCATTGAATGGTCCGTCGACATTCTCTCAATTCTGCATGGTCCCACAAGAACGCTATGCGGAATCACGCGCCACGCACTCTTTCTTCAAGTGCGCGAATTCTTTCTATATCGGTGGAATGGGTCATCGCGCGTTCGGCGCGGGCCAATGCCTGTCCGGCATGATGCCGTGCCGCTCCCTTCATCTGCGCGTCGTCTATCGACACCAGCGACAGGAATGCCTTCTGCAGGCGCACCCCGACCTCGACCATACCCGCTCCGTCGCGAGCAATGGCGATGAAGGCATCGTCGAACAGCTCCATCACCGACAGTCCCGGCACTTCCACACGGTCGAATTCCGGTTCACAGGCTTCATCGTCTTCAAGGGGCTTTGCCCAAGACGCCAGGAGTCTCACGAAACTGCCTATAATCGATATTGCCGTTCCCGGGTCGTTAATCCCCAGCGACAGCGCCCGGGCCGCGATTTCAGACATTGCGATAATTCCGAAACGGGGGTCTTCCTCGAAGGCCCGCGCATTGCCGATCAGGAACGAGTCGGTGATCCGCGACATGTCGGGCACGCCTCCTTCTTCCGGTCGGATATAAGCAAGCGGCCGGCCCGGCGCCGCGAAAGTACCCGGTAACGAGACCAGCGCTATGCGACATCCCGAGACCTCCGCTTCGTCCTGTAATGCGCGCATGTTGATATGCTGGATGTAGCCGATATCCGTCCCATACACGGCATTCCCGGATGCAGCAGAATCCCCCATTGGCACGCCACCGAGGTTCGGCAAGCGGCGGCGGATTACCAGCGCATCGCGCGTTGCCGATTCGATCTTGACGATGGTCGTCTCCATGCGGCCGAGCCGCGCGATACTGTCCACCCAGCGTACGAAAACGGCGATAATCCAGGCGAACATGCCAAGAGTCATGACGAACAGGACAAAATAACCCGTCTGACCGTAATAACTGGATTTCACCGCAATCAGCGCCACGACACTGAAGATGAAAGCGGCAACGAAACTCGACAGCGCCGTTTTGGAGACATCGTCAGCGACGATCAGCGGAAAGACCCGCGGCGTCGCTGAACTGCTGGCGGAATTATAGGCGGAGATCATCGAGGCGACGGCGAAGGTAGCGATGGGCAGCATCGCGGCCGACATGATCGACAGCAGCTTTTCGATGATTCCGGGCGCGATCTCCGGCACCAGCGAGCCAGCATCGATGAAATCCGCGAAGTGCGCCAGGAAGGCCGCCCCCACCGCCAGGGCTGAATCATAAATTGTTAATGCGCTGAGGGACGAACAGGATTCTTATG